>JABHBC010000227.1 GCA_018674025.1 Flavobacteriaceae bacterium | reverse complement strand
TAATTCTAGCAATTGCCATTTTTAACATAGGGTCATTATTGTTATCGTCAACAAAAGGCTTTGACAATAATGCTTGTGCGATTAAAAAATCTTGTCTAATTCTTAAACTTCCCAAACTTACATGGCCTTTTATAATTTCACCAGTTCTTGGGTCAACAACACTAGCTCCGTAACTCCAACCTCTTGTAGATCTATGAACCCATTGAATCACGTTGTATCTACAATCCATGGGGTCCGCATCTTCTGGTAATATTTTTACTTGAAAAGCATTTTTAAAACCAATAGCTTCATAAGCCTCATTCCACCAACTTGCACCCTCAATTAATGCTGATCTTACAGGCTCAGGTGTTCCGGGGTCTAAATAATATATTATTGGCTCTTTAGCTTCACTGTATTCAAGATTAGGGTCTATTTTTTCTAATCTATGACGAGTAATATACTTTTTTGTTATCTCGTCCTCAACGGGTGTTGCATAATCCATAAAAGAAATTGCTAGGGCACCACTTCTTGGATCAAATTCTCTTGGTTTATATTCATTATCAGGCAGTTCTATAAAAGAATGATGTTGAACAACAGAAACAAGTGATGGGTCTGGTGAAACTCCACTTGTTATAAGATTGCCTGTTGGTTTTCCTGAAAACGTAAGTAATGCTTCAAATTCGGAATTTTTTGGAAAAGATTTTGTGTGTTTAAGTTCTATAGCACTTTTTGTTTTATCAATCTTGTAAACTCCTTGTTTAGCTAGTTTTAATCTATCTGCGACTCCATGCTTATCTTGCATTAAAAATGAAGTAAAATCCACTAAATATTTATCATCGTTAGTCTCTAAGATTTTAAAACCATAAATAACAGACTTAGCAAAAGCTTCTTTAATACTATTTTCTTCTGCTTTATTTTTAGTGATTGCTCTAAATGACAAATTTGGCTGAATTAAAAGTAGTTTATTTCCTGATTTTTGAAAACTAACTAATCTTTCACTTCCCAATTGTCCTCTATCTAAACCAATATCATTCGATCCAATTCCAGTTGCCAATGAGCTTATGTAAAGAAAATCAGAATTTAAATTTTCTACTTCAAGATAAATTTTATCAGTCTTAATGTCATAGTAAAAGTCAAAAAAACCTTCATATTTCACTAAATCTTTATCCAAAATAGACTGTGAAAATCCACTAAAAAACAATAAAAGAGTAATAAGTTGAATTAAATTTTTCATGAGAATAAATATTTATTATAAAAATAACGAATAATTATTCCAAAAAAATAACAAAAACTGAAATAAATAATTTTTTGACAAATATTATAATAGTAGTTTAGCAAAGAATTATATGTAAAAAAGATGATAACTACAGATCAATTTAAAAATCTTCAAGATCGCCTTGGTGCGTTAAGGAGGTATCTTTGACTTAGATGTTAAGAAGATTCAAATTCAGAATCAAGAAGAAAAAACTTTTGATCCAAACTTCTGGAATGATTCAAAAGCTGCTGAGATTTTACTAAAAGAGCTACGCTTTAATAAAAAATGGTTAGAAGATTATAATAAGCTTGAAGATCAAATCAATGATATAGAAGTTTTATTAGAATTTTATAAACAAGGTGAGTCGACAGAAAATGAAATTATTGAAAATTATAAGTCTTGTTTAGATTTTCTTGAGGAATTAGAATTCAAAAATATGCTCTCTGAAAAAAGTGATAGCATGAGCGCTGTTCTTCAAATTACTGCTGGAGCTGGAGGAACCGAAAGCTGCGATTGGGCTCAAATGTTAATGAGGATGTATATCATGTATTGTCAAAAAAATAATTTTAAATTAACAGAACTAAATTTACAAGAAGGTGATGTTGCTGGTATAAAAACAGTAACATTACAAATTGAAGGGGAATTTTCTTTTGGCTGGCTAAAAGGTGAAAATGGAGTCCATAGGTTAGTTAGGATTTCTCCATTTGATAGTAACGCCAAAAGACATACCAGTTTTGCCTCAGTATATGTTTATCCATTAGTTGATGATTCAATTGAAATCGAAATCAATCCTGCTGATATTGAAATTACAACAGCAAGATCTAGTGGTGCTGGAGGTCAAAATGTTAACAAGGTTGAGACAAAAGTTCAGTTAACGCATAAACCAACTGGGATTAAAATATCTTGTTCAGAAACTAGATCACAACACGACAATAGGTCTAGAGCCCTTCAAATGCTAAAGTCTCAATTATATGAAATTGAAATAAAAAAACAACAAGAAGAAAGGTCTGACATTGAAGCTGGAAAGATGAAAATTGAATGGGGTAGCCAAATTAGAAATTATGTTCTTCACCCATATAAACTCATTAAAGATGTTAGAACAGGTCATGAGACTGGAAATATTGATGCTGTTTTGGATGGGGAAATAAAACCGTTTTTAAAATCATTTTTAATGATGTCAGGGCAAACTAAAAAAACAAACGATTTATAATATGATTAAAATTTATCACAATAACAGATGCAGAAAATCTAGAGAAGCTGTTCAATATTTAATAGATAAAAAAATTAAATTCACAATAATTGAATATTTAAAAGTGAATTTATCGATAGATGAAATGACAATACTAATTAATAAACTTAATATTGATCCCATAAATCTTGTTAGAAAAAATGAAAATATCTGGAAAGAAAAATTTAAAAACTTAAAACATTCAGATATGGACATTATTAATTTATTAGTATCAAACCCAAAACTAATAGAAAGACCTATTATAGAAGACTCTAACAAAGCTGTAATTGGTAGGCCATTAGAAAATTTAATAGATTTTCTAAAATCAAATTAACATACTTTTAACTATGAATTTAAATAGTAGGATATATGTTTGTAAAAAATATATATCTGATGAAAAAAAAATTCCTATCTTTTTTACTGTCAATAATTACTATTTGTAATACGTTTTCACAATGGAATTCTCAAGAATTTAAATTAACCGGTACTATATTGGAGTCAGAGAATAAAGACCCTCTAGAGTATGCCACAATAACTTTACTGAGTGTTGATGATAATAGTGTTGTGACTGGTGGATTATCTGACAAAAATGGAAATTATAGTATAGCGGTTAAAAAAGGGAATTACAACCTACTAATTGAGTACATTTCTTACAAAAATTATCTTTTCAAAGATTTAGATATTTCTAAAAATATTGAATTTAAAAATATTGAATTAGATCTTGATATAGAATCATTGGACGAAGTTGAGATTATTGCAGAAAACACAACTGTCGATATTAGATTGGATAAGAAAATATACACAGTTGGAAGAGACTTAACTGTCAAAGGAGGTTCTGTTAGTGATGTACTAGACAATGTACCATCGATTTCTGTTGATGTAGAAGGCAATGTAGCTCTTAGAGGAAGTGATGATGTAAGAATTTTAATTAATGGTAAACCATCTGGATTAGTGGGTTTAAACTCCGCTGAGGCGTTAAGACAACTCCCTTCTGAGTCTATTGAGAAAGTTGAGGTAATAACTTCACCATCCGCAAGATATGATGCACAAGGAAATGGGGGAATTATAAATATAATTTTAAGAAGGAATAAATTGTTAGGATTTAACGGAACAATAAATGCTAATATTGGAGATCCTAAAAGCTCAGGAATTTCTACTAATTTCAATTACAGAACTGGAGATGTTAATATATTTAATTCTACTGGTATTAGTGATAGACTTAGAATTGGAGATGCCTATGCTTACTCAGAATATTATAATGGTGATGATGATAGTACTTTTATTAGAGACAATAGAGATTGGGAAAGAGAAAACAAAAGTTTATTTACCAATACAGGTTTAGAATGGTATATTAACGATAAAACATCTGTTACAACATCATTTTTAGTCAGTAATTCTGATGGAAATAACTTAAATGAAAATACAACTTTAGAATTAGACAGTAGTGAAAATATCATTAATGAAACTTTCAGGAAAGAAAACGAATTATCTAAAGACGAAAATTATGAATACTCACTTAATTTTGATAAAAGATTTAATGACGAAGGACACAAATTAGTAGTTGATTTTCAAATTGGAGAAAATACAGATAATGAAAATTCTATATTAATCCAAAATCTTATAAACTTTGAGCAAATTACATCCGATGAAACAAGCGACAATAAACTTATAAAGGCAGATTACGTATTACCAATCGGGGAAAACAAGCAATTTGAGGCAGGGTTTAAAATAGAAGAGTCAGATTTAAATCAAGATTATAAAGTTTATTCTGATTTAAATAATAGTCTAGTATTAGATGTTGATCAAAGTAATGTTTTTCAGTATAAAGAACAGATTAACGCTATATATTCTCAATATGGATTCAAAGTTGAAGATAAATACTCTTTTCTTTTTGGTGTAAGAGTCGAACAAACTAAAAAAGATATATTTCAAATCACTACTGATGAATTAATAAAAAAAGATGACACAGGTGTATTTCCAACATTTAATTTTGGATATGAAATTTCTGAAGATGAAAGCTTAACGTTTGGGTATAACAGAAGATTAAGAAGACCATGGTCAAGATTTATAAACCCTTTTCCATCAAAAAATAGTCCAACTAGTATTTTTAGAGGAAATCCAAATTTAGACCCAACATATTCAAATAATTTTGACTTTGGTTATTTGAAAACATTTGAATCCTCCTTTACAGTTAATTCATCTGTTTATTATCAAAAATCAACCAATACTTTTAATTTTATAACTCAAGACACTGGAGAAACAGTCAATCTTGGTGGTACAGATGTACCTATAATTGAAAGATTTCCTATAAATCTTGCAACAAATTCAAGATTCGGATTTGAATTCAATCTTTCTTACAGACCATCAAAAAAATGGAATATAAATTCAAATTTTAACTTATATAATAACAAGGTTGAAGGAGAATATAGAAACATTGATTATGGTAGTGAAAATTTAAGCTGGAGTATGCGATTGAATAATAAATTGACATTGCCAGGAAAAGTTGAATGGCAAACTAGAATGAATTATAGAGGTCCTCGAGAAGATGCAATTAATAAAACAAAAGCTAGCTATTCAACTGATTTAGCATTTAGTAAAGATATTTTAAATGAAAAAGGAACATTATCTTTAAATGTTAGAGATTTGTTTGATTCTAGTGGAAGAATTAGTGAGGCCTTCAGAGAAACTTTTTATTCTGAATCGAAGTATCGCTGGAGTTCAAGAAGTTTTACACTAAATATGACTTACAGAATTAATCAAAAAAAGAAAAGATTCGACAGATCTCAACAATCGTATCAAGGTGGTGGCGATGAGTATGGCGGATAATATATAATTAATAAAAATAAAATTATGAAAGACTTCATTTTTAAATATTACCCAATTATTATTGCCTTTATTGCTATGCTATATTCAATTGGTTTAGGGATTTCAGGAGATTTTGAATCAGCTCAATATTCAGCTCATTGGCCAGGAACAATATTATTATTTGCAATTGCAATAAGACAAAGAAGAACATCATGAATATAGAAATGTTTATAGTTGGAGGTATTATTTGGATCGCATATATGTATTTCACATTATGGAACATTTGGTACAACTCAAAATCTGCAAAAAAGAATAAAAAAAATAACTAAATATTTATTGTTTAGTTATTAGTATTTGAATAAAATTTAAATAAAGAAAAAGTAGAAAGCTTATTATTGTTTCTTAGTATTACTCTTTTTACTGTCTCT
>JABHBC010000226.1 GCA_018674025.1 Flavobacteriaceae bacterium | reverse complement strand
GTTAATAAGATTAGGTGATGGAACAGATGAGAGTAAAGAAAAAGTTCAAAAATCATTAGAAGATATCTGGAAGTACACGGGTGAATTCTTTGAAATGGATGATTTAGATAACCTAATGTATGCACAGAAAATCGGTGTAAATAATATTAAGCTAAAAGATTTTAATGACTCCAAAGCTGATCCTAAAGAAATCGTTGGGATGCCAAAAAACCCAAAAATATCTAATCTTAGTTGGTCTCCAAACGAAAAGATGATTGCCTTTACTAATACAACTGATCTTGGGGTTGAATTGTGGATATTGAATTTAAAATCTAACTCAGCAAACAAAGTATTTAACCTTAAATTAAATTCAAATATTGGAAATGTAATTAATTGGTTTGCAGATAGTAACAGTTTACTTGTAAAAGTAATTCCAAAGGATAAAATGGATTTAATTGAATCAACAAATGTTGTTCCGTCAGGACCAACAATTTCATCAAATTTTGGAGAAAAGGCACAAAACAGAACATATCAAGATTTATTAAAAAACAAAACAGACGAATTTAATTTTGAACAACTTGCAACTTCAGAAATATATAAAGTCACATTAGATGGTGACTATAAAAAATGGTTAAATAAAGGGATGTATACAAGTATTTCTGTTTCACCAGATGGCAATTACGTTATGATTAGTGAAATTCAAAAACCGTTTTCATACATAGTTACCTACAGAAGATTTCCTAACTCTGTTAAAATATATTCAAAAGACTCTGAGCTAATACAAAAACTAATTGATATTCCTTTAATTGAAGAGCTTCCTAAAGGGTTTATGTCTGTCAGAACAGGAAAAAGAAATTTCAGTTGGAGATCTGACAAAGCTTCAACTTTAACATATGTTAAAGCTCTTGACTCAGGAGACCCCTTAGTTGATGTAGAATATAGAGATGAAGTATTTGAACTCAGCAAGCCATTTAATGGGGATGGTAGTAGTGTTTTAAAGACTATTAATAGATTTAGAGGGATTGATTGGGGAAATGATAATTTTGCAATTGCTTATGACTATTGGTGGAATACAAGAAATGAAAAAATATATGCATTCGACCCTTCAAAACCAGTTTCAAATACATCAATCATAACAAACAGAAATTATCAAGATAATTACAGTGATCCTGGTTATTTTATAAAAGAAAAGAATTCTTTTAATAGAAATGTAATTAAATTACAATCAGGAAATGCATTTCTAATTGGAGACGGATATACCAAAAATGGACAATTTCCATTTGTTGATAAAATCAATATAAAAGATTTTAAAAAAATTAGAATATTTGAATCTCAGTATACTGATAAATTTGAATCAATAATTGATTTTAATCCTAGTAATAATGAATTATTTGTAAGAATTGAATCTGCTATTGATTTTCCAAATTATTTTATAAAAAAAATTAACAATAACAAAATTACTCAGTACACATATTTTAAAAATCCTTTTGATCCGATTAAAGATGCTCATAAGGAGGTTATTAAATATAAAAGAGATGATGGTCTTGAACTTTCTGGAGTATTGTATCTACCTGTTGAGTATGATAAGAAATCAAAAGAAAAGTTACCTATGATTTTATGGGCTTATCCTAGGGAATTTAAAGATAAATCTAGTGCAGGGCAAAGTACAAAAAATGAAAATAAATTTACATACCCATATTATGGTTCAATGGTTTATTGGATTACAAAAGGTTATGTTGTTTTAGATGACGCATCCTTTCCAATTGTTGGAGAAGATAATATAGAGCCAAATGACAGTTTTAGGACACAATTAGTTGATAACGCAAAGGCTGCCATTAATGCTGTAAATAAACTGGGCTACATAGACACTAACCGTGTAGCTGTCGGAGGACACAGTTATGGGGCTTTTATGGTTGCTAATCTTCTATCTCACAGTAATTTATTTTCTGCTGGCATAGCAAGAAGCGGAGCTTACAATAGAACCTTAACTCCTTTTGGTTTTCAAAGTGAAGAAAGAAGCTATTGGGAATCACCAGATATATATTATTCAATGTCACCATTTATGCACTCAGACAAGATGAAAACACCACTATTATTAATTCATGGTGAAGATGACAATAATTCAGGAACATATCCAATGCAAAGTGAAAGATATTTTAATGCCTTAAAAGGTCTAGGTGCTACTGTAAGACTTGTAATGTTACCAAAAGAAAGTCATGGATACAG
>JABHBC010000225.1 GCA_018674025.1 Flavobacteriaceae bacterium | reverse complement strand
ATGTATGACTTAAATGATTTTACAGTCCCACAAAGTTCAAATGATTATTTAAAAACAATTCCAAAACCTGCAGCTATTTCAGTTCGTGCAAATAAAGTTCCTGTTAATCTTGGAAGACAAATTGATAATGTAAAGCCTTGGTTTGAACCAAAAAGAATCATACCAAGATCAAAATCAAAGTAAGGCTTAGCAGTAAGAAGTGATTTTTTAATAAGAAAGCAGATGAGCTGGTTTTGAGGCCATTTTCTTAATTGGAGGTGCAAATTGAGTAAGTCTTATTCCTTTAACTGCCGTCTTATATTCTTCAATTGTAGGAGTTCTACCTAGTATTGCAGATAGAACAACTACTGGTGTAGATGCTAGTAATGATTCTCCTTTTTTTCGGTCTGAGTCTTTTACAACTCTGCCTTTAAATAAACGTGTAGAAGTTGCCATTACTGTGTCTCCTTTTTCTGCTTTCTCTTGATTACCCATGCAAAGATTACAACCTGGACGTTCTAGATATAAGATGTTATCATATTCTAATCGAGCTTCCCCTTTTGGAGCTGAATCATCGAATTCAAAACCAGAATATTTTTGTAAAATCTCCCAATCTCCTTCAGATTTAAGTTCATCTATGATGTTATAAGTAGGGGCAGTAACTACTAGTGGTGCTTTGAATTCAACTTTCCCATATTCTTCCTCTAGATTTTTAAGCATTTTAGCTACAATCTTAATATCACCTTTGTGAACCATGCATGAACCTATAAAACCTAAATCAATATGTTTTTCACCTTGATAATAGGAGATTTCACGAATTGTATCATGAGTGTATCGCTTAGAAACATCTTCGTTATTAACATCCGGATCTGCAATCATTGGTTCGTCAATAATATCTAAATCTACAACAAATTCTGCATGGTATTTAGCATTTTCATCTGGTGTTAAAGGAGGTTTTTCTCCAGATTTAATTTGATTAATTCTTTTGTTAGCTCTATCAATAAGTCCCTGAAGCACTTGACTTTCATTGTCCATGCCTTTGTCAATCATTATTTGGATTCGACCAATAGCTATATTAAGTGATTGAATAAGTGTTTCATCTTGAGAAATACATATAGATGCCTTTGCTTTCATCTCTGCAGTCCAATCAGTGAAAGTGAATGCTTGATCGGCAAGTAGAGTTCCTATATGAACTTCAATAATTCGGCCTTGAAATACATTTTCACCATTAAATTTCTTTAACATTTGATGTTGAGTAGCATGTACAACATCACGAAAATCCATATGATCTTTCATTTTACCTTTAAATGTTACTTTAACTGATTCTGGTATTGGCATTGAAGCTTCTCCTGTTGCTAATGCTAAAGCAACAGTACCTGAGTCTGCTCCAAAAGCTACACCTTTTGACATTCTTGTATGTGAATCACCACCAATAATAATCGCCCAATCATCAATTGTAATGTCATTTAATACTTTATGAATAACATCAGTCATGGGTTGGTATTTATGCTCAGGATGACGAGCAGTAATAAGGCCAAAATCATTCATAAACTTCATTAGTCTTGGAATATTTGTTTGAGATTTTATATCCCAAACTGAAGCAGTGTGGCATCCTGACTGATAAGCGCCATCAACAATAGGTGAAATCGTAGTAGCCGCCATCATTTCCAGTTCTTGAGAGGTCATTAATCCTGTAGTATCTTGAGATCCAACAATATTTACTTCTACACGAACATAGGAGCCCGCATGAAGAGTAGCACCTGATGTCCCAACAGCATTTTTATTAAAAATTTTCTCTACCGCTGTAAGTCCTTGATTTTTTAAAGAAATTTCTTTAGATACTGCAAATACAGGGGATAATTTTTTATCCAATACTTTAGCTGCAAAAGCTTGTAGTTTTTTACCAAATACAATAGCATAAGAACCTCCAGCTTTCATGAATTCTATTTTTTGTGGAGTGAAGGATGAAGAAATATCCATCAATTCCTTACCATTATTATATAGTTTTTTAGTTTTTGTATTAATTGTTAAAACTGTTCCTGTAGATACAGAATATATTTGCTCTAAAACAGGTTCTCCATCTTCATCAAGTATAAGATTTCCAGAAGAGTCTTGTTTGTTTCTCCAGTTTTTTAAATCCAATCCAATTCCACCTGTAACATCTACTGTTGTTAAAAATATTGGAGATATACCATTTGTACCAGCTATTACTGGAGCTATATTTATAAAAGGTATATATTCACTAGCTTTTTTACCGATCCAAAGGGCAACGTTATTAACACCTGACATTCTAGATGAACCAACACCCATAGTTCCTTTTTCAGCAATTAACATTACTCTTTTGTCTGGATGTTTTGCCTGTAAAGCCAATAATTCTTGTTGTTGTTTTTTATTATGCTCAAACATGCATTGCCCGTGAAGTTGTCTATCTGATCTAGAGTGAGCATCTCCACCAGGAGATAATAAGTCTGTAGAAATATCTCCTATTCCAGCTACAAATGTGACTACCTTTATTTCCTCAGGAAGATCAGGTAGTTTTGTGAAGAATTCAGCATTAGCATAGCTTTCTATAATTTCTTTAGCTATGGAGTTACCAGCTTTAAAAGCATTTTCTAAACGGCTTGTATCGGCCTCATACAAGAAAACTTGTGTTTTTAAAACTTTCGCAGCACGTGTAGCATTAGAAATGTCTTCATCCAAAGCTATATCTAGTAGTACTTCAATTGATGGACCACCTTTCATATGAGATAAAAGATCAAATGCAAAATCAACTGAAATTTCATTGACTATGGATTCACCAAGAATAATTTCTTTTAAAAATTTAGATTTTACAATGGCTGCACTAGTAGTTCCGGGTAATACATTGTATATAAAAAAGTTAAGAGAGTCTTTTCTGTGTTTATGATTGTTGTCTTTAATTTGTGAGATTATTTCACTTAACAATTCAGCTCCATCAATTGGCTTAGGATCCAGTTCTTGACTTTTCCTTTGTTCAATTTCTTCAAGGTATTCAATATATTTACTCATAAACTTATTAATTCATGTAATATTACAAAACAAAGTTAAAAATAAAGCTATGTTTTAATAGCTTTTACGTACTATTTTTTTAGATGATCTTAAAAATTATATCTGATTCCAATAAAACCTGAGATTCCTTGATTAGAATAATAAACATAGCTAGGATCAAACGATAATGCATTAGGATTGTTTGGAGTGGCTATTATTTGTCCGTTAGCTCCAAATTCAACATTAGTATCAAAAGGGTCAAAAGCACGTGCTATACTATCAGATGGAGGTTTGAAGTTTAAAATGTTTTTAATTCCCCCATAGATTTCAATTTCTTTAAATGTATAGCTTGTTTGTAAATTGATTATGTTAATAAGAGGACTGTATGGGTCTCTTGTGTCTAAATCTCCTAAAAGAGGAAGTTTCATGGGTCCAATTATAGTTCCAGAAATATCAAATGTAATTTCAGGTTTAAATAAGCTGTAACTTATTTTGTAATTAGCCGAAAACTTTTCAGTTAAGTAAGGATATTCCTCTGTGTTGTTAGAGGTTACCTTTGAGTCAATAAATGTAGCTCCCATAGTTATTTTAAGCCCATTTGCAAATAGACTATTTAAATTAATTGTAGCACCTTGAGTTATTCCCTTACCATCTAAATTTCCATAAATTATTTGATTTGGATTGGTGTCATAATCAGGAATAATTTTATTAGAAAATACTGTATTAAAGAGACTAAAGTCCATATCAAAAATAGTTCCATGTTTTGTGTATATTTTTTTGTTCCAATTAAAATTTAAATTCCAAGATTTTTCAGGAAGAATATCCTCTAAAAAGATAACATCTCTTGCTCCGGTAAGTGCTGCATGATCCTCAGTAAATACGTTAACTACTCTGAATCCTGTTCCAAACCCAAGTCTAATAATTGAACTTTCATCTTTACTGGATAATTTATAATTTATCCTTGGCGTCCAAATATCACCATAAATTGAGTTGTTGTCATACCTTATTCCAAAAAGTAATGTCTCAAGCTTACTTAATGTTAATTGGTCTTGGATAAATAATCCTGGCAGCAATGTTTTTTCTCTCTCTTCAGTAGCAGGAGTATTATCATCATAAATTGTATGTCTATATGTTGCTCCAAATAATAAGTTATGATTTTGAATTTTTTGTGTGTAGACAGCTTGTATAAAGCCTATTGTTTGTAATGCTTTGTAAGAAGTAATTCCATAAACCGAATTTTGATCGTGACTATTAAGGCTGTATTGTAAAAATGTTTTTTTTGATAAATTATACTTTCCAAACACTTCAAATCTACTTGTGTAAATACTTTCTCCATAAATTTGATTCCCGCCCCTAAAACTAGAATTCCAATTCATTTGGCCTCCCCATCTGTCTTCATAAAAGTAGCGAAACGCTAAGCTATTATTTTTAGAGTTTATTTTATTGAAAATTGAAATTCTATGTTGAAGAGCTAAATCTGTGAATCCATCTCCATTATTGTCGATAGGGTTTGAATAATTAAAATAATTTACACCAATTATTCCTTGACTTTTTTTTAGATTATATCTTGATCCAATATCAATATTTACTTCTCCCCAAAAACTAGTAAATGTATCAAGAGTAAAATTATCTACATTTTCTGGCGATTTTGTAATTAAATTAATGACCCCTCCAATTGCTTCAGATCCGTAAAGGGTTGATGCTGGACCTTTAATAATTTCGATTTGTTTAATTAATGATTGAGGAATTCCTGAAAGCCCATATACTGATGACAATCCACTAACTAAAGGTAGCCCATCAATTAACACCATTGTATTAGCACCATCTTGACCATTTATGTGAATATCTCCAGTATTGCAGACACTGCAATTTAATTGTGATCGAACACCATTTATAGCTTCAATAGCCTCAAAAAAACTTGTTTTGGGTGTGGATTTAAAAAAATCTGAGCTGTAAAGTTCAATTGGAACAACACTTTTAAGTTTAGATACTTCTCTTAATGTTCCAGAAATAACAATTTCATCCAGACTATTATTTTTAAGCATGATATAACCGATATCTATTGGTTTTCCTGATGATTCAATATTGATTTTTTTTGAGATATAACCAACATGAGATATAATTAACTTATTTTCCTGATTACTGGATTCGATAGAAAAATTTCCATTTATATCACTAATTTCATTTTTTGTATTAGAACTATTATATATAGTTACACCAAAAAGAGGATTATTTTCTGTGTCTCTAATTACTCCACTAATATTTTGAGCAAATAACAAATGATTTATAAGAAAAAATAAGATTACATTAATGCTTTTTAGTCTCATTTTTGTAAGTTTAGATATAATTTTATCAAATTGTTCACCACTACAAAACTAATGAAAAAAACTAAAGAAAAAGAACATTACTTGAAAGAAATCTATAAGTTAGAAATTAATAATAAACCCATATCAGTTTCTAGTTTAGCAAAGCTATTATTAGTTTCAAAATCATCTGTCTCAAATATGATTAAAAAGCTCGTAAATATGAATTTATTAAATTCTGCCCCTTACAAAGCTATTGAATTTACTGAAGATGGAAGAGAACTAGCTCGTACTATAGTAGCAAAACACCGTCTAATTGAACTTTTCCTAGTCGAAATAATGGATTTTGATTCTGAAAATGTTCATGATATTGCTGAGGAAATAGAACATATAGAAAGCCCTGAATTTTTTAGAAAAGTACAAAAAATGGTAAATAACAGAAAAATTGATCCGCATGGAAGTCCAATTCCGGATGTTGACTTTTAAATCTTATTTAAACTATTATCTTACTAAGATTCATTATTACAACAATCTTCTGATTTACACTGACAATAATTTAAATTATAAATATGTAAACTAGCTAGAGAAAATGCAACAATATATGTAATTATTTCAGCTAGAGAAAACCATTCAGTTTTCTCATTTAAAATTAGAATAAATAGTGCAAACCAGTTAATCCACAATGCGTATTTTATTGAAATATTGTTTGAGTTTTTTGTGGATTGATATATAGCAACAAAAGAAATTATTATAAATAAAAAATCTAAATTTT
>JABHBC010000224.1 GCA_018674025.1 Flavobacteriaceae bacterium | reverse complement strand
ATTTTATTATTCCTTTAACTCCAATTAAATACTTATTTATAACTTGACCTAAACTAATATATTTAAATTTAAACATTAAATATAAATAGTGGATTAATTTAAGTAATGAAAGAACATTATAATATTTATAAAACAAAGCACCTTTGGCAAATAATATTCTATCACTTGCGACATCTTTTCCTGAACTGTCAACAGGGTGTGATAAAATAACCTCATTATGAAAAACAATATTTAGATTCAAGTTCAATGCATTTCTAAGAAAAACATATTCATCTGCTGTTTGAAATGTAGATCCCAATCCAAAATTTTCATCAAAAAAAACTTTGTTAGAAATAATAGAATTTCTTCTAAAAGCTATAACCACAGAGTTAACAAAACTTAAAGATTTTTTATTATGTTTTTTTATTATTGGATAATCCTTAAATGAATTACCCTTAAAATCATTCATCTTAAAAGTAATAATATCTGCACTTGGATTTAGATTAAAAGCATTTATAATTATAGATTCAAAATTGTTTTCGTAGACAATATCATCGTCAGCCAATAAACATATGTCAGCTTTAGCATTTTCAATTGCTAAATTTCTACTTTTAGATAAACCTATTTCATTTACATTAATTAAATTAATATTATCAGAATGTGGACAAGAAAAGTTTAAATTCTGCGTTTGATTAATAATTAATATAGGGATTGAATGAGCATTATAGTTTACAAAAATATTATTTAAAAAATCAAGATTGTCTCTATCTTTTGTTGAGATCAAGATTTCTAAACTAATATTTTTGTTGTTTACATTACTCATTAAAATTATATTTGAAACAAATGTAGATAAATTAATGAAAATTCTTTTAATAGGTGAATATAGTGGGCTTCATAATTCTCTAAAAGATGGTCTAGAGTTAAACGGACATTCGGTTACTTTATTGGGTACTGGAGATGGATTTAAAAATTTTCCTGTGGACATACTAGTTAAATCTACTATTTTTGAGATTCCATTTTTAAAGTTTTTTGCAAAGATAATTGATAAGGTATTTAACGTTAGCCTAAATGACATTGAAGTAGGATTTAAAGCATATTTAAAAATAAAAGCATTAAAAGACTTCAATATTGTTCAGTTAATTAACGAAAATTCATTTAAAACAACTCCAAGCTTAGAAGTAATTTTACTTAAAAAATTATTAAAGAATAATAAAAACCTATTTCTATTATCATGTGGTGTTGATTATATAAGTGTTAAATATGCTTTAGAAAATAAATTTAAATATTCGATACTTACTCCATACTTAAAAAATAAATCATTACTAAAAAACTATCGTCATATATTAAAATACAATTCATCAAAGTTTGAAAAACTTCACAATTATATTTATAAAAACATAAAAGGTGTTATTAGCTCTGATTTAGACTACCATATTCCTTTAGTCGCAAAAAAAAAGTACTTAGGAATGGTTCCCAACCCTGTTAACTTAAAAAAGTTAACCTATAATTTTAAAGAAATTAAAAATAAAATAATAATATTTCAAGGAATTAATTCAAAAAATTCTATAAAAAAAGGTAATAATTATTTCATAAAAGCTATGGAAATAATTAAAAAAACTTACAAAGAAAAGGTTGAATATATTGAAGTTCAAAACTTAAAATATAGTGACTATATAAAATCTTATAATGAGTGCCATATTTTTCTAGATCAAGTATATGCATATGATCAGGGCTATAATGCCTTGGAAGCCATGGCAAAAGGGAAAGTAGTTTTCACTGGTGCAGAAAAAGAATGGCTAGAATACTACGATTTAAAAGAAAACAGGATTGTTATAAATGCACTACCAGATGTTAATTATTTAGTGGAAAAATTAAGTATCTTAATTGAAAACCCAGAAAAAATAAAAAATATCAGTTTAAATGCTAGAAAGTTTATAGAAAATTATCATAGTTGCGATAGTGTAGCAACTAGTTATGAGCATAAATGGCTAAAAGCTATTAATTATGAAAAATAAGTTTCTACCCAATTTATTTATTCCAGGTGCTGCAAAATCAGGTACTACTACCCTACATGAACTTTTAAATTTGCACCCAGATATTTCAATGTCTAGCTTGAAAGAACCTGTTTTTTGGAATAATAAAAAATTTGAAAAATATGAACATGTTGATTGGCTTAATTATCAAAAACTGTTTAATGGAAATGCTAAAATATTTGGAGAATCAACAACCTCGTATATGTACTATAATTCGTTTATAGAAAATATTAAACAAAATTATAATAAGTCTCCAAAATTTATTTTTATTTTAAGAAATCCAATTGATAGATATATTTCACATTTTTGGTGGATGAAAGGATTAGGCTTAGAGAAAAATAATATAAAGGATGTGATAAATAGAGGAAGTCACAACGATTTTACAGAATATGATTATTATCCAAAACATTATTTTCAATTTGGCTTATATTCAAAGTGGATACAACGTTTTATCGATAATTTTGGAATTGAAAACATTAAAGTAATTACTTTTGAAAAGCTGATATCAAATCGACTTGACACAATTAATTCATGTTTTGATTTTTTAGGGTTGAAAAAACTTGAATCAATCCCAGAAAAAACTTCTAATAAAACAACAAGAATAAAGTATTCATGCATATATCATTTTATAAGAAAATCATCAATTGGAAAAATGAGTTATACAAAAATCGGTAAAATATTTTTATCAAAAAAAACAATTGACATAATAAAGAATAAATTAAAAAGAATAATAATAAATTGGAAAACAGAAGAATTTGAATATGACCCTTTACAATCAGAATATAGAAATTATTTAAAAGATAGTGGGTATAACAATGATGTAGAAAAATTAAAAGATATTTTCGATTATTCATTTAAAGAATGGAAAGACTTTAATTAATTACAAATGAATTTTATAAAAACATCTATATATTCAGCCGCTAGCACCACAATAAGTTTATTGGTTAAATTAATTACTAATAAAGTAATAGCTGTTTTCCTAGGAACAAATGGTATGTTTTTAATTGGTCAACTAAAAGACTTTTTAAAAATTGGTAATACTCTTGGAACAATGGGTATTGAAACTGGAACTGTAAAGTACACATCTGAGTTAAATAAAAATGAAACTAATTTTAAAGAACTTCTTTCTACAAGCTTTAAAATTCACTTTTACAGCTCGTTAATTGTAGTGTCATTATTACTTATTTTCTATAATTATATAACCACTGGTTTTTCAGATGAAATGAGTTATATAAAGGATAATACTTACAAATATATTTTATGCATATCAATTATATCATTTTCTATCCAAACATTTATAATGTCAATTCTAAATGGTCTTAAGAAAATTAAACTATTTGTTTTAATTAATATCCTGGCTACATTAATTTCAGCTGTTTTTTTAATTTACCTGGTTATTAACTACTCAATGATTGGGGCTTTTTACGCCTTAATATTAAGCCCAATTTTAACTTTATTCATAGCTATATTAATTTGTGTAATTTTTAAACCTTTTAAATTAAACTTTTTTAATTACTTATTTAAAGTTGAATATTTGAAAAATTTATCCAACTTTTCGTTAATGGCAATTGCCGCTCCAATATGTCTTATTAGTGCAACATTTATAGTCAGGTATTACATATATGATGAGTTTGATTCAAACCATGCTGGTTCCTGGGAAGCAATGTGGAGAATATCAGCAATTTATTTAATGTTCCTTACAACAACTTTTAAATTTTATCTAGTTCCGACTTTTACAAATTTAAATAACAATCAATTAAAAAAAGAGGTTTTCAAAATATGGAAGACTATATCACCTGTAATATTTATAATCACATTAGGGGTTTTCGTTTCAAAGGATTTGATTATTAACATCTTATTTACAAGTGAGTTTAATTTGATTAATAGCTTAATATTATTTCATTTATTAGGTGATGTTATCAAAATTAACTGCTGGGTTTTAGGAAATATATTAGTTGCTAAGGCTAAAACGAATCACTTTATTTTATTTCAAGTAGAGTGGAGTATACTATTTGTTGTTTTATCAATAATCCTAACTAACATATATGGCTTTGTAGGTCTTTCAATAGCGTATTTTGTTACCTATGTAATTCACTTTTTGTTACTAAATATATATTTTAGAAAACTTTTATGGAAAGCTTTAAACAAATAAATTATCTAAATTATTGAAATTTAGAGTTTCAATTTTATAAAAATCTTGAGAAATAGATTTTGCTCCAAAACCTTCTTTCCAATACAATAATCCCTTATTTAATTTTTGTCCATTTTCTTCATTTGAATTACCAAAATCAAAAAAGAGTTTGTCACTAAAAGTGTTTTTGATTAAGTAGTTAAATAAAAAATCTAAACTGCCAAGTTTGTTTTTTGTGTTATTTGATGATATATACTGAACATGTGCAGTTGTTTTTGTTTCAAAAATTGTTGTACCTGCAATTAAGTCATTTTCATGATAGACATTAAATTGTCTAATGTTATTATTGAATTTATTTTTTAATAGAGTGATTTCTTTAATTGAGTGGACGGGTGTAACATTATGTTTTAGTTTTAGGTTTGGAATTAATAATAAATTCCAAAAGTCATCAAAATCATTAACTTCTTTAATAATTAAGTTATTTTTCACCCCTCTACTTAACCCACTATTTCTGTCCTTGGATAAGGATGCTCTATTTTTTTTTACTACTGACAATAACTCAGTTTTAATAAGTTTTGCATTTAACTTGAATAAAATATGTTTCGATTCATCTGTTGGTAACTGATGATAAATAATTGGGATACATTTATAGATTAATTTGCTAATGTTATTATTATAAAGCGTTTCAAGTGTAAGTTTAAAAACCTCAACCACATCTTTATATTTTGATTGATCATCAAAAATAAATCCACCATAGCTTAAACCACTGTGTGAGAATAATTGGTCATTTTTTAAATTAGCAGGAAGTAGTGAAATTAGTTTTTTGCCTTTATAAATTAACAATGAGTAATCAGAAAATTTTTCACTGTGGTAATCCATAAAATCTCTATGAAATAAAAACGTACCATTTCTAGAGTTTGAAACAAAATTATCCCAATCTGACTTATAATTCTTATTGTATTTTTTTATGGAGTAAATAGTACTAAATTTTATTTGATATGAAAATACTATTTATTTTTTAAATCAACTTATTTCTTTTTCTTTCAACTTCTTTTAATAAAATTTTTCTTAATCTAAGATTTAAAGGAGTAACTTCTACATACTCATCTTTTTGAATATATTCTAAAGCCTCTTCAAGTGAAAATTTAATTGCTGGAACAATTTTTGCTTTATCATCAGCTCCAGATGATCTAACATTACTCAATTTTTTTGTTTTGGTAATATTTATAACCATATCATCCCCTCTGGAATTTTCACCAATAACCTGACCTTCATAAATTTCTTCACCTGGGTTAACAAAAAACTTACCCCTGTCTTGTAATTTATCGATTGAATAAGGTATAGCTTTTCCTTTTTCCATAGAAACTAGAGAACCGTTTTGTCTTTCTGGAATACCACCTTTTACTGGCTTGTATTCTTTAAATCTATGGGTCATTATTGCTTCTCCAGCTGTAGCAGTAAGTAACTGGTTTCTTAAACCAATTATACCTCTAGAGGGTATTAAAAATTCACAAACCATTCTCTCACCTTTAGAAACCATACTTAACATTTCCCCTTTTCTTATAGAAACCATTTCAACGGCTTTTCCTGAAACTGTTTCTGGTAAATCAATAGTCATTTCCTCAAAAGGTTCACACTTTTGACCGTCAATATCTTTAATTATTACTTGAGGCTGTCCAATTTGTAACTCATAACCCTCTCTTCGCATAGTTTCTATTAAGACAGATAAGTGCAATACACCTCTTCCAAAAACTAAAAATTTATCAGCGCTATCTGTTTCATTTAGTCTAAGTGCTAGATTTTTTTCAAGTTCTTTATTTAATCTGTCTTTAATATGTCTAGAAGTAACATATTTTCCATCATTTCCAAAAAAGGGAGAATCATTAATAGTAAATAACATACTCATTGTAGGCTCATCAATAGCAATAGTCTTTAATGACTCAGGATTTTCAAAATCAGCGATAGTATCTCCAATTTCAAAATTATCTAACCCAACTATCGCACATATATCCCCAGGTTGAACTTCGTCTACCTTAATTCTACCTAAACCTTCGAATACATGTAGTTCTTTGATTTTAGATTTGACTATTGAATTATCTCTTTTAACTAATGATACATTCATACCAGTTATTAATTTTCCTCTTTGAAGTCTTCCAATAGCTATTCTACCTGTAAATGAGGAATAGTCTAATGAGGTAATTAGCATTTGAGTACTTCCTTCTTCTATATTTGGAGAGGGTACGTGTTCAATAACCATATTCAGTAATGGCTCAATGTTTTCTGTAACATCTTTCCAATCATCACTCATCCAGTTTTCTTTAGCTGATCCATAAACAGTAGGAAAATCTAATTGCCATTCTTCAGCTCCTAACTCAAACATTAAATCAAAAACTGACTCATGAACTTGTTCGGGTGTACAATTTTCTTTATCAACTTTATTAATAACTACGCATGGCTTTAGGCCTAGATCTAAAGCTTTTTGTAGTACAAATCTGGTTTGAGGCATTGGTCCTTCAAAAGCATCAACTAGAAGTAAAACACCATCTGCCATGTTTAAAACTCTTTCAACTTCTCCTCCAAAATCTGCGTGACCAGGTGTATCAATTATATTAATTTTAGTGTTCTTATAAATAACTGATACGTTTTTTGAAGTAATTGTAATTCCTCTTTCTCTTTCTAAGTCATTGTTATCTAAAATCAAATCGCCCTTGTTTTCATTATCCCTAAACAACTGACAATGAAACATAATTTTATCCACTAAAGTTGTCTTTCCGTGATCTACGTGAGCAATTATTGCAATATTTTTTGTTTTAGTCATGACTAAATTTTAAAATTTGTGCAAATGTAAGCTATATTATTATCATTAGAAGAATAAAATTATTTTTATACAGATATTAAAAAAGCAGTAACTTTACTAAAATTATTTTTTACAAACATTTATGAATATTCCAAAACTTAAACATCTAAATTCAAATAACTTTATTTTAATTGCTGGCCCTTGCGCTATTGAAAGTGAAGAAATGGCATTTAAAATTGCTGAAAAGATTTTAAATATCTCAAATGAATACAAAGTTCCTTTTATTTTTAAAGGTAGTTTCAAAAAAGCTAACAGAAGTAGGATTGATAGTTTTACCGGAATTGGGGATATTAAAGCGTTAGAAATTTTAAACAAAGTTTCTTCAAACTTAGATATTCCTACTATTACTGATATTCATGAAGTAAAAGATGCTGATTTAGCAGCTAAATATGTAGATGTTTTACAAATTCCTGCTTTTTTAGTAAGACAAACCGATTTAGTTGTTGCTGCTGCTAAAACAGGTAAAACAGTAAACCTTAAAAAAGGCCAATTCATGAGTCCTGAAAGTATGCAATATGCTGTACAAAAAGTAAAAGACTCTAATAATACAAATGTATTTATCACCGATCGTGGTACTATGTTTGGGTATCATGATATGATAGTAGATTTCAGAGGTATACCTACAATGAAGTCGATTGCACCTACAATACTAGATGTCACACATTCTCTCCAAAAACCAAATCAAACAAGTGGAGTTACAGGTGGTGTTCCTGAAATGATTGAAACTATTGCAAGAGCTGGTGTTGTCAATAATATAGATGGATTATTTATCGAAACACATTTTGATCCAAAAAATGCAAAAAGTGACGGTGCAAATATGTTAGATTTAAGTCAATTAGAAAATTTAGTTTCTAATTTGGTAGAAATCAGAAAAACTATTAATAAATTTTAATTTTTAATTTTCCAGTAAAAACTAAAATATTTGAGTTTATAGGATTACCACTTCTACTACTAAAAGAAACTATTAGACCAGTACGCCATACAGCATCTTCAATTGGACCATTTATAAGATTCCATACTTATCTATCAAATAAATTAATGAGGTCATCGTCGCTGCACCTAATTCAAGTTCTCTTTTATTAACTGCATCAAAAGTATCATTTGGAGCGTGATGATAATCAAAATATCTTTGTGAATCAGGTTTTAAGCCAGACAAAACGTTTGTTTCATTTTTCAATGGACCAATATCAGCTCCACTACCACCTAATTCAAAAAAATGTATCAAGTATGGCTTAAATAAACTTTTCCATGATAAAATCTGTTCAAAATTTGATTGATTACAGTCAAAGTAAAAACCCCTAGGTGTAAATCCTCCTGCATCACTTTCAAGAGCGAAAATGTGATTTTCATTTTTTTGAGCTGCAATTTCTGCATATTTATTTCCTCCTCTTAATCCATTTTCTTCGTTCATAAATAAAACAACTCTAATTGATCTTTTTGGCTTTATTCCTGAAAGTTTTAATAGTCTTAGTACCTCCATTGATTGAGTACACCCAGCACCATCATCGTGAGCTCCATCGCCGAGATCCCATGAATCTAAATGACCTCCTACAACAATGTATTCATCCGGATATTCACTGCCAGTAATCTCACCAATTACATTATGAGATAAAACGTCATCTAATTGCTTAGAGTTTTGTTTAAAATAAAACTGAATGTTACTATCTAGTTTAAGCATTCCGCTTAACAAATCTGCATGTTTTGTACTTATCGCAGCAGATGGTATTCTATCAATAGGTGATATATCTCCATAAGTCATTGATCCTGTATGAGGCAAATCATCAATTCTTAAATTCATTGATCTAACTATTACACCTATTGCTCCAAATTTGCTTGCTTCCATTGCTCCTGAATACCTCTGATTTACACAACCACCATAAGACTCAAAAGTGTTGATAAGAGAAGCATCCATTGGCCTATTAAAAAAAACAATTTTATCTTTAATCTTATCTCTACCCAATTTTTCTAATTCCTCAACTCCAGAAACTTCAACAATCTTAGCTTTTAAACCTGTTGATGGTGTTGATATTGAACCTCCCAAAGCGCAAATATTTACCTTGATAGTATTTCCAGGTTTAGTTTCAATGTAAGCAAATTCAGGAATACCTCTAACCCATTTTGGAACCATAACTGGCTGTAACCAAACTTTATCTAAACCTAACTTTTCTAATTCTTCTTTTGTCCATGCTACTGCTTTCTCAGCTCCAAGAGAACCAGAAAGTCTACTTCCTATGTTATTAGAAAGGTAATCCAGCCAATTGTAACTTTGCCCTTTTGTTAGTGAGTTCGTGTAAATATCTGAAATGACTTTTTCATCAGTTTGAGATAAAACAAAAAAAGGTATAATAATTAAAATAGTTAAAATATAATTTTTCATAAAACCCAATAATTATTTATTTGAATATTCTTTAATATTATTTTCTGTGATTTCTCTTTCGTCACCCAGTATTATCAATCTCTCTACAACATTTCTAAGACCTCTTATATTTCCAGACCAATCATAGGATTTTAATAAGCTAATAGCATCATTTGTAAATGGCTTATTAGTAATACCTTGAGATTTAGATATTTTATCAGAGAAATAGTCAACCAATAATGGAATATCTTCAGCTCTACTATTCAAAGAAGGAACTTTGATTAAAATTACAGCTAAACGATGAAATAAATCTTCTCTAAAGTTTCCTTTTGTTATCTCTTCTTTTAAATTTTTATTAGTAGCAGCAATCACACGGACGTTAATCTTAATATCTTTTTGTGCACCTACCTTTTGAATAGAATTAGATTCAAGCGCTCTTAAAACTTTGGCTTGAGCTGACAAACTCATATCCCCTATTTCATCTAAAAAGATTGTTCCATTATTAGCAGCTTCAAATTTCCCTGTTTTATCTTTACTAGCACCTGTAAAAGAACCTTTTTGGTGACCAAATAACTCACTTTCAATTAATTCATTTGGAATTGCAGCACAATTAACTTCAATTAACGGGGAAGAAAATCTTTTACTTTTTTGATGTAACCAATGAGCAACTAACTCTTTTCCAGATCCATTTGGACCAGTAATTAAAACTCTAGCATCAGTTGGAGCTACTTTATCAATTAGGTTTTTAATTTCCTTGATTCCTTCACTTTCGCCGATCATCTCATAGGATGTATTAATTTGCTTTCTTAATCTAATATTCTCAGTAATTAATTTTTTATTATCTAAAGCATTTCTAACGGCAGTCAATAATCTATTTAAATCTGGTGGTTTCGAAATATAATCGAACGCACCAAGTCTCATTGTTTCAACTGCAGTATCTAAATCACCGTGACCAGAAATCATTATAATTGGAGTTTCAGGTTTAATTCTTTTAGCATATTCTAACACCTCTATACCATCCTTTTTTGGCATTTTGATATCACAAAGTATTAAATCAATTTCATTATTTTTAATATGATCAATCGCTTCGAGTCCATCTGGTACTTGTGAAATAACAAAGTCACTGTTTTCTTCCGCAAGAATTTTTATTAAAACTCTTCGAATAGCTATTTCATCTTCAACTATTAAAATTTTAGACATAAATTAATATTTTAACCATTTATAAAGATCTTTATAACTAGGCTTTTGGCCATACATTAAAATTCCAACACGATATATTTTTGCTGCAAACCAAACAATTGCAAAAAATGTAGCTACTAATATTGAAAGTGAAATAAGTTGCTCATAAATTGGAACTCCGTATGGAATTCGCATCATCATGACTATTGGTGAAGTAAACGGTATGTGTGAAAAAATTGTTGGAACAGTTCCAGATGGATCTTCAGAAACTGTAAAGATACCAACGTAAAGTCCAATAATCAGTGGCATACTTAGTGGAAACATAAATTGATTAGCATCTGTTTCGCTATCTACAGCTGCTCCAATAGCCGCAAATACAGATCCATAAAGAAATAACCCCGAGATAAAGAAAAACACAAATGCTATCAAAATATTTAAAAGTGGTAGATTAAATAAGGCAGAGAAAAAAGTTTGAATTCCAGAATTAACTTGGGTATCACTCAAATCTAAAGAATT
>JABHBC010000223.1 GCA_018674025.1 Flavobacteriaceae bacterium | reverse complement strand
TACACAAAATTTTCCTTGGGATCAATCAGATGATCCAGTTCAGGCAGCTAAAGACAAAGCAGATGCTGCATTTGAATTTATTACAAAAATGGGATTTAATTATTTCTGTTTTCATGATTATGATTTAATCCAAGAAGGACCAAGTTTTTTAGAGTCTGAAAAAAGGCTATCAACGATTGTAGAATACATAAAAAATAAAAAAAATAAGTCTGGAGTAAAACTTTTATGGGGAACTTCAAATTGTTTTTCAAATCCACGATACATGAATGGTGCAGCAACCAATCCAAATTTTGACGTGGTTGCCAGAGCTGGTGGACAAGTAAAACTAGCACTTGATGCTACTATGGAATTAGATGGAGAAAATTATGTTTTTTGGGGAGGTAGAGAAGGATACATGTCATTGTTAAATACTGATATGGGAAGAGAATTAGATCATATGGGACAATTTTTAACGATGGCTAGAGATTATGCCAGATCAAAAGGTTTTAAAGGAAACTTCTTTATAGAACCCAAACCTATGGAGCCTATGAAGCATCAATATGATTTTGATTCAGCCACTGCTATTGGTTTTTTAAAAGAATACGGGCTTGAAAAAGACTTTAAAATGAATATTGAAGTTAATCACGCTACACTGGCTCAACATACAATGCAACATGAACTAGAAGTAGCTGCAAAGGCGGGTATGTTAGGAAGCATAGATGCTAATAGAGGAGATTATCAAAATGGATGGGATACTGATCAATTCCCAAACAACATACAAGAAACTACTGAAGCTATGCTAGTATTTTTAAAAGCTGGAGGATTACAAGGTGGTGGAATAAATTTCGATGCAAAGATCAGAAGAAACTCAACAGATATGGAGGATATATTTCATGCACATATAGGTGGGGCAGATACTTTTGCTAGAGCTCTATTGACAGCAGATAAAATTATTAGCTCTTCTCCTTATGAAAAGTTAAGAAAAGATAGATATTCATCTTTTGACTCTGGCAAGGGTGCAGATTTTGAGTCCGGAAAATTAGAACTTGAAGATTTATATAAAATAGCTTCTGAAAATGGTGAACTAGATCTTCAAAGCGGAAAGCAAGAATTATTTGAGAATATTATTAACCAACATATATAAAAATTAACAATAAATTGAATAATACATCAAATGGATATTTAATTAAATTAACATTAGTTGCTACTCTGGGTGGACTACTATTTGGTTATGATACGGGAGTTATTTCTGGAACAGTTGGTTCACTAGAAAGTTTTTTTGTTAACCCTAAAGGTCTTTCAGAATTTGAATCAAGTAGACTAACAGGTTTTATAGTATCGAGTGCACTAATTGGCTGCATAATTGGAGGTTCAATTGGAGGGCTAATTGGAAGAAGGTTTGGTAGAAAAAACAGTTTAATTATAGCTGGAATATTATTCTTCATATCAGCATTAGGTTCTTCAATGCCAGAAATATTTATTACATCTATAGGTCAAGGTGATCATACGTTATCAAATATATTTATTTTTTACAGAATAATTGGAGGTATAGGTGTTGGAATAGCATCAATGATGTCACCAGTATATATAGCTGAAATTGCTCCAGCTAATAAAAGAGGTAAATTAGTATCATACAATCAATTAGCTATAGTTGGTGGGTTTATGATTGTTTATTTTGTAAATTACTTTATTGCTTTAAACGGGGATGATAGTTGGCTTAATGAACTTGGTTGGAGATATATGTTTGCTTCGGAGCTTATTCCCGTCACAATATTTATTATTTTACTTTATACTGTCCCTGATACCCCAAGATCTTTAGTTCATCTAAATAAAGAGGATAAAGCCTTAGAGGTATTAAAAAAAGTAAATGGTGAAAAAGAAGCAGTAGAAATTTTAAATGATATAAAAAACACTCTCAAAGAAAAAACTGCACCCCTACTCACCTATGGTTTTGGTATTGTTGTAATTGGGATTTTATTATCTGTTTTTCAGCAATTTGTTGGTATAAATGTAGTTTTATATTATGCTCCAGAAATATTTAAAACCTTAGATTTAGCGACCGACACTGCATTACTTCAAACAATTATAGTTGGAATTGTCAATTTCTTATTTACAATTATTGCTATAAGAACAGTTGATATTTATGGAAGAAAACCTTTAATGATAATTGGAGCAATTGGAATGGCCATTTCAATGATATCTTTAGGATTAACTTTTTATGGAAATCTAGATGGCTATGTAGCTTTAATTTGTATGATGATTTATGTAGCTAGTTTTGCTTTAAGTTGGGGGCCAGTAACGTGGGTATTACTTTCAGAAATATTCCCTAATAACATTAGAAATAAAGCACTGGCAATAGCGGTTGCTGCCCAGTGGGCATCTAACTATTTGGTTTCCGCAACATTCCCAATAATGAATAACAATACTTATTTAACAGAGACATTTAATAATGGTTTTGCATATTGGATTTACGGAGTTATGTCATTTATAGCAGGCTATTTTGTGTGGAAATTTGTTCCTGAAACAAAAGGAAAAAAACTTGAAGATATGGATAGTCTTTGGAAAAATGGAAATTAAAAAAAATCATTTCGGAACTACATCAAAGGGCGAAGAAGTCACATTATATACATTAAAAAACTCTAATGGAATTTCTTTAGATATCATCTCCTATGGTGGCATCATAACAAATATAAATTTTCCTGATAAAAATGGATGTTTTTCAAATATTGTTCTTGGATATGAAAATCTACAAGAATATGAAGATGATCAATGTTTCTTTGGAGCAATTATTGGTAGGTATGCAAATAGAATTAAAAATGGTAGCTTTAAAATTGATAATACAAAAATCAATATTGATAAAAATATTGGAGACAACCATTTGCACGGAGGATTCTCAGGATTCCACAAAAAAGTATGGAATGCAAAGTCTATCAAAAGGAAGGATTCTTTATCATTAATCTTAAATTATTTAAGTAAGGATTTAGAGAATGGTTTTCCTGGAAACCTCGAAGTAACAGTACATTATACATTAAATAACGATAATGAGTTTAAAATTAAATATTTCGCAAAATCTGATAAAAAAACAGTAGTTAATTTTACAAATCATAGCTACTTTAATTTAGGTACTAGTTTAGATAAAGATATTTTTAATCATAAACTTTTAATTAAGGCAAACAAATACTTAGAAGTTACAAATGATTTAATTCCAACAGGGAAGTTATTAAAAGTAGAAAACACCAAGTATAATTTTTTAAATTTAAAAAAGCTATTGGGTGAGTTGGATAATTGTTGGGCATTAAACAAAGATATTAATCAAAAAATTGAACTAGCATCTATTTTAGTTAATGAAGAAACAGGAAGAAAAATTGAAGTTTACACTGATGAACCAGGAATACAAGTATATACAGGAAACAATCTTGGTTATAAACATAAAAAAAATTCCGGGATATGCTTAGAAACTCAACATTTTCCAAACTCACCAAATGAGGCTAACTTTCCATCTACTGAATTATTACCAGGTGAAGTTTTTGAATCAAACACAACCATTAAACTTATAAACATATAGGATTCACACGCTAAAACTCTATAAGAAACCCTCATAAGGGTTTAATGTGATAATTGAACCATCACTACGATATTTAATTTCTTTAAACTTTATACACCTTAAATGAGTTACGCCTTTTGAGAGAGATGAGTCATGATAAAACAAATAAGACTTTCCATCAATCTTACAGATTGAGTGGTGTGAAGTCCATCCAACTACTGGATTCAATATTCGCCCTTTATAATGAAATGGACCGTATGGATTATCTCCAATTCCGTAACAAATATAATGAGTATCTCCAGTAGAATAAGAAAAATAATATTTTCCATTATGTTTATGAAGCCATGCTGCTTCAAAAAAACGACGATCGTTGTCTCCTGCTAATAAGAGATTTCCATATTCATCTAATATTTGAACTTCTTTAGGTTCTTCGGAAAATTCTAATAAATTATCATTCATTTTGGCGACAAATGGTAGTAGAGCTGGCTCTTCGTTATTTGGAACAAAAGCTGTAGGACTTTCTGGATAATTTGCATTAAAACAACCAGATCTCCATCTTTGTAACTGTCCCCCCCAAAGTCCTCCAAAATACATGTAATAACTATTATCATCATCTCTAAATACAGCTGGATCAATTGAAAAACTTCCTTTTATAGATTCAGGTTGAGCAATAAATGGACCTGTAGGTGAATTACTTATTGCTACTCCAATTCTAAAAATATCATCATAATCTTTAGCTGGAAAAAATAAGTAGAATTTACCATCTTTCTCATTTGCATCTGGTGCCCACATTTGTTTTTTTGCCCAAGGAACATCATCTACGTGTAATGCTATACCGTGATCAATTGCTTTACTTGTAATTGAATCCATTGAGATTACATGATAGTCCTCCATTGCAAAATGACTGCCTAAATCATCAAATGCTTCACCAGCATCTATATCATGAGAGGGATATATGTATATTTTTCCATTAAAAACATGAGCAGAAGGGTCCGCTGTATATAATTTTGTAATTAAGGGTTTTGAAATTGAATTTTGATTTAATTTTTCAAAATCAATATGGTCAATATTATCTTCTGGCATAAGTTATTTATTAATTCTTCGATCTCTTAGATCAATTTCAATTTGAGTTTCCATCTTTTTATCAATTTCATAAAAGAATAACAATACAATTCCAATTAAAAATGGAATTGCAGGATATAGACTCACCAATAATTTCACACCTTGAATAACATGTTCAGATTGAGCTAATTCTTTATTTGCTTCATAACCATAAT
>JABHBC010000222.1 GCA_018674025.1 Flavobacteriaceae bacterium | reverse complement strand
ATAAAAAACTATGTGAAGTAGTAAATCACCTAATTCATTTTTTATTTCATTAATTTCATTAGATAAAATAGCTTCAGATAATTCATATGTTTCTTCAATAGTTAAATGTCGTAAAGATTCCATTGTTTGTTGCTTATCCCACGGACATTCATTTCTCAATCGATTCATGATTTCTAATAACCTATTGAAAGAGGATGTATCTTTGTCTATATTTTTCACTAATTATTTTTTTATAATTTTTTTTAATACTGATTTATCTTCACCATCAATTGTATATGAAATTTTGATTAAATATACTCCTTTTGGAAACATATTTGTATTGATTATTGATCTAGGGTTATTAAAATATTTAGAATAAGTTAATTTTCCATTAATATCAAATATATCAATATGGTAATTGGAAATATTCCATTGTGAAATTATGTTTAAGTAGTTTATAACTGGGTTAGGGTAAACAATAAAATTATCTAAAGCTAAATTTGAAGCAAACTCATAAGCAGTATGTAAATTCGGAATACCATAACCTAATTGATAATCTGGATTATTAAATTGAGATGAAGATTCTCTTATTATATTCATTATTTCATTTGCTGATAATCTTGGATAAGCTTGCATTAAACAAGCAATGGCACCTGCCATAATTGGAGAACTAAACGAAGTTCCACTATTACTTACTATTTGATCATATATATTTATTACTTTACTTTGATAACCTTGTGCGACTACATCTGGCTTAATACTTGGTTGTATATCACTACCTTGAGAACTAAATGATGCATAAACTCCCTCAGAATCTACAGCCCCTATTGAAAATACTCCTTGTGAATCTGCAGGCGCAATAATTCCATTTATAGATGAATTTCCAGCAGAATTGACAAGTAAAATACCTTTTTTAGAGGCAATATTTGCTCCTCTTGTTATAAATGTTGTGTATCCATTCATATCAAGTTGATTATGACTATAATTTGAATTATCATATCCTTTATAACCAAGGGAAGTATTTATTATATCTACCCCTAAACTATCAGCAACCTCAACAGCTTCGACCCAATAACATTCTTCAACAGGAGTCTCTGATGAAACATCTTCAGTACGAAAAAGATAAAAAGAAGCATCAGGTGCAGTTCCAACATATTCGTCCTGAACAAATCCAGCAATAGTACTTAAGACTTTAGTGCCATGAGAGTTTCCTTGATATTCATAAATATTTTCAGTATTCAAAACAAAATCATAGGTATATAATATTTTACCAGAATCTCGTAATCTAGAAAAAGAACTCATAGAATTCACATTTACAAATCCAGCATCAATAACTGCCATATTAACTCCATTCCCAGTATAATGACTATCATGTAAAAAATCTAAGCTTAACATCTCAATTTGATTTGTTGTTGATCCGTAATCTATAGTTTTTTCTATTAAAAGATAATCATCTATGTTTTGAACATTTGGATTTTTGTTCGGATTTAGAGATTTATTAGCGAATACTACATTTTCTACAAAACTTAAATCAAATAAATCGTATAACAAATCTAAATCTGCCTCTACGTATATACAATTTAACCACTTAGATTTAGCTAAGATTGAAATATTATCAACGGCTTTTATTGTCTCTAAATAATCTTGATTGACTGGAACATCGTCATAATCAATAGTAATACCTTTAGCTTGTTTTTTAAAAATTGAATGTTCTGATAGAATCAATCTTGGATTATTAATAAAATATTCAACATTTTTTTTGTCTTTAAAATAAACCCAAGCATATTCTTGTTGACAAAAAATGACATCAGAAAATAAAAAAACAACATAAATGAGTAAATACTTCATAATATTAAGAAATTACCCCAGAGCCAAGTAACTCTTTATTTGAATACCAGGCAACAAATTGACCTTCTGTTATTGCTGATTGTGGGGTTTCAAATTCTACATAAAGACCCAGATTTGTTTTTATCAAAATAGCATTCTGAAGGGATTGTCTATACCTAATTCTTGCTTTAACATTCATTGTTTCACCAATTTTTATTGACAAATCTGACCTTAACCAATGTTCATCTGATTTATTAATAAACAATTTATTCCTTAGCAAACCAGGGTGATCACTACCCTCACCAACATATACTATATTCTTTTCAACATCTGTATCAATTACAAATAATGGTTTTTCATAACCTCCAACTCCTAATCCTTTTCTTTGACCTTTTGTAAAATAATATGCTCCTTGATGATTGCCAATAAATTTACCATCGGACTCATCATATAAAATAGGTGAAGATGATTTCTCAACGTCATTATTTTTAAATTCAATTGGGTAATATTTAGAACTATCTCTTTTAATTTCAATAATTTTACCTGTCTTAGGTTTTAACTTTTGCTTTAAAAAATCTGGTAATTTTACTTTACCAATAAAACATAAACCTTGTGAATCTTTTTTGTTAGCAGTTATTAAATTTAATTTTGAGGCAATTTCTCTAACTTCTTTTTTAGTTAAGTCACCTAGAGGAAATAACGTGTTAGATAACTGCTCTTGAGATAATTGACATAAAAAATATGACTGATCTTTTACTACATCTTTAGCATTAACTAACTTAAATATATTTTTATTATTAATTATTTCCGTTTCTTTCTTACAATAATGTCCAGTTGCAACCATATCAGCGCCAATACTATTGGCAATTTTTAAAAATACATCAAATTTAATTTCTCTGTTGCAAAGAATATCTGGATTAGGAGTTCTACCATTTTTATACTCATTAAACATGTATTCAATGATTTTTTCATTGTACTCTTTACTTAAGTCGATAGTTTGAAAAGGAATATTTAATTTTTCAGCAACAATCATAGCATCGTTACTATCCTCTAACCAAGGGCACTCATTAGAAACTGTAACACTGTCGTCGTGCCAATTTTTCATAAATAAGCCTATAACATCATAACCTTGCTCTTTCAATAAATAAGCAGCTACACTAGAGTCAACTCCGCCAGAAAGTCCAACAACAACTTTTTGCATAAGATAAATTTACTAATAATTCAGCTTTAAAACTGTAAGAAAATATTACTATTTATTCTGAGATTTTTTTTGTCTTTCAGCTTCATCCATCAGTTCTTTCATTTTCTTTTGAAAACGATTTGGTTTTTTTTGAGGTTTAGCTTTGTTAACTTGTATCTGAGCATGAATCTTTTCTTCATCAAGAATATAATGTTTTATAACTAACATAATAGCAATAGTAATTAAGTTAGAAATAAAATAATATAAACTCAAACCACTAGCATAGTTATTAAAAAAGACTAACATTAAAATAGGTGAGAAATATATCATATACTTCATCATTTTAGCCATATCAGGCATGCCTTCTTGAGGGGGTTGTTGAGAAGCCATATTCTGCCCGGTAGTCATTTTCATATAGAAAAATATAGCTATTGAGGCTAATATTGGAAACAGACTAATATGATCTCCATAAAAAGGAATGTAAAAAGGTAAATCTAATATATTATCATATGAAGATAAATCGTCAGCCCATAGAAAACTTTTTCTTCTTAAATCAAATGCAGTTGGAAAAAACATAAATAAAGCATAAAAGACTGGAATTTGAATAAGAGCTGGTATACATCCGCTCATTGGATTTGCACCAGCTTTGTTATAAAGAGCCATAGTCTCTTGTTGCTTTTTCATAGCATTGTCCTTATATTTTAGTGATATTTCAGCTATTTCTGGTTTTAAAATTTTCATTTT
>JABHBC010000221.1 GCA_018674025.1 Flavobacteriaceae bacterium | reverse complement strand
TATAATGTGATTCAATGGGTTCATAGATCTACTAGAGGCTGGAGTTATGGAGCTAGTGTAGTTGACCCAAGAACAGGTGAAATCATAAAAGGCCATGTAAGTTTAGGAAGTTTAAGAATTAGACAAGATTTTTTAATCGCACAAGCTTTACTATCAAAGCCTTTTGTTGATGATAACAATAATGACCCTATGCTAAAAATGGCAATTGCTAGAATTAGACAATTAAGTGCTCATGAAGTTGGACATACAATTGGTTTTGCTCATAATTTTGCTGCCAGTACTAACAATCGTTCATCAGTAATGGATTACCCACATCCATTGATCAAAATTACCAACGATGAAATTGATTTAAGTGAAGCTTATGCAGTAGGAATTGGGGATTGGGATAAGGTTTCAGTTGCTTACAGTTATTCGGAGTTTAACTCTGAAAACGAAAAAAATGAGTTAAATAATATTTTAGATAATGCTTATAATGATGGTTTAAGATTTATAACTGACTCAGATGCTAGAGCCAAAAGTGGCGCTCATGCAAATGCTCATTTATGGGATAACGAAAATGATGTCGTAAAAGGATTAGACAATATATTAGCAGTCAGAGATAAAGCTATAAATGATTTTTCTAAATTCAATATTAAATCTTACGAAACATATAGTAAGCTTGAAGATGTTTTTGTTCCTTTATACTTTTTACATAGATATCAGACCGAAGCAGTTGTTAAATTAATTGCTGGACTTGATTATAACTATGCTACTAGAGATGATAATCAAGCTTTGGTTGAAGATGTTTCTTTTAACAGGCAAAATAAGGCGTTATTATCTTTACTTAAAACCATAGATGTTAAAAATTTAGCTATCCCAAAATCAAAGTTAAAGTTATTCCCGCCTAGAGCTTATAATTATCCTAGAACTAGAGAGTCGTTTAAAAGTATGACTGGTGTGAGTTTTGATCCATTTAGTGCTGTTTCTACAGCTAGTGAAATGTCATTATCATTACTGCTTAGTCCAGAGAGAATGAATAGACTAGTTGTGCAAAGTAGTTTGTATAATGCCTCATCTAAAAATATGAACTTGAGTCATTTACTAACGACTTTAACAAGTAACACTTTTAAAACACAATACAACCAAAGTGATGAAGCTACGAACAAATATTTTTTTGAAAATCAACAAGTGATAAATAATAATTATCTTAAATTTTTATTAAATCTAGCTTCTAATAAAAAATCATTTTTTCATGTAAAGTCTAAAGCTAACAAAGAAATTAGAAGTATCGCAACGTTTTTATCATCTAAAAAAAATAAAAACATTTATAGTTCAGAATATTTAAGGACCATAAATAAATTTAATACAAAACCTGAACTATTTGAACTAAAAAGTAGCCCAAAAATACCAGATGGCTCTCCAATAGGTTCTACACAATGTAATTTAATTAATTAACATGATAGTAGATTTAAGAAGCGATACAGTAACATTACCCTCCAAAGATATGCTCGAATTTATGATGAGCTCAAATGTTGGAGATGATGTTTATGGAGAAGATCCTACTGTTAATTTATTGCAGAGTAAAGTTGCTGCAATTTTTGGTAAAGAAGTTGGAATGTTTTTTCCATCTGGCACTATGGCAAATCAGACAGCAATAAAATTACATACAAATCCTGGTGAACAGGTAATATGTGATAAATATTCGCATATCTATAATTATGAAGGTGGAGGAGCTTCATTTAACAGTGGAGTTTCATTTAAATTAATTAATGGTGAAAGAGGAATGTTTACTAGTGAACAAGCTGCTAATTCAATTAATCCAAAGGATTTTTATCACAGCCCTCTAACCAGTCTTATTGCCATCGAAAATACTACAAATAAAGGGGGAGGTGCTTGTTGGGATAATAAAGAATTAATAAAAATTAATAAGATTGCTAAATCGAATAATTTAGGTATGCATTTAGATGGTGCTAGAATTTGGAATGCTATGGTTAGAACTGGTGATAATCCTATAGAAATCGGTAAAAATTTTGATACAATTTCTGTTTGTCTAAGTAAAGGTTTGGGTTGTCCAATAGGTTCTGTTTTAATTGGTGATAATAATATTATGAGCAACGCTTTAAGGATAAGAAAAATTTTAGGCGGTGGTATGAGACAAGCTGGATATTTGGCTAATGCAGGTTTATACGCCTTAGAAAATAATATTAATAGACTTGCAAATGATCATAAGAAAGCAAGTGAAATTGGTGAAGTTCTAGCGAAATCTAAATTTGTTAAATCCGTTGAGAAAATTGAGACTAATATTGTTATTTTTGAACTAAATAACGAGATAAATGAGGTTTCTTTTATAAATAAGTTAAATGAATTAAATATTAAATTAATTTCTATGGGTAGTAATAAGTTAAGGCTTGTAACTCATTTAAACTATAACAATGATCATCATGAATATTTTATTTCAGCAATCAAATCCCTGTAAACTTATTAATACAATAATTAAATTTTATTTTCATTGAATTTTTCTATAAATAAGATTGTATTTCGTGAGTTTAAAAAAAAAACACTTATTTTTGCATTTGTTATTGTTAAAAGTCAGTTTATTTAACATTATTATGTTTTCAAAATAAATGAAAAAACACAAATCAGTATATAATAACGTTTTACAATTAATAGGAGAGACCCCTCTAGTTAAACTAAACAACATAACTTCAAATTTTAATGGCAAATTTTATGCTAAATTAGAATCTTTTAATCCAGGTCATTCTTCCAAAGATAGAATTGCCTTATTTATTATAGAAGAAGCAGAAAGAAAGGGTATAATTAAACCTGGAGATACTATCATAGAAACTACGTCTGGAAATACAGGATTTAGTATAGCTATGATAAGCATTATTAAGGGTTATGATTGTATTTTAGCCGTAAGCTCTAAATCCTCTTCTGATAAAATTGATATGTTAAAAACCATGGGGGCTAAAGTTTATGTCTGCCCTGCAAATGTGAGTGCAGATGATCCAAGATCATATTATGAGGTCGCAAAAAGATTAAATCAAGAAATTAAAGGATCCGTTTATATTAATCAATATTTTAATGATTTAAATATTGAAGCGCATTACAAAACTACTGGCCCTGAAATTTGGACACAAACTAAAGGTCAAATAACTCACCTAGTAGCTTGTAGTGGGACTGGAGGGACAATTTCAGGAGTTTCAAAATTTTTAAAAGAAAAAAATCCTAAAATAAAAATATTAGGCGTTGATGCTTATGGTTCAGTTCTAAAGAAATATCATGAAACCAAGGAATTTGACGAAAAAGAAATTTATCCTTACAGAATTGAAGGCCTTGGTAAAAACTTAATACCTTCAGCCACAAACTTTGATCTTATTGATAAGTTTATGAAAGTAAAAGATGAAGATAGTGCTCATACAGCTAGAGAGCTAGCTAAAACTGAAGGATTGTTTGTTGGATATACTAGTGGTGCAGCTGTTCAAGCAGTTAAACAATTTGATTCTAAAAACGAATTTAAAGCTGAGGATTTAGTTGTTATTATTTTTCCTGATCATGGCTCTAGGTATTTAAGTAAAATTTACAGTGATAAATGGATGGAAACTCAAGGATTTTTTGACAGTGAACACGAAAAAACAATTGAAAAAATCCAGTATATAAAATAATTTATTGATGAGAGATTTATTTGAAAGAATATATAACGATAAAGGGCCTCTAGGAAAATGGGCTTCAATTGCTGAGGGTTACTTTGCTTTTCCTAAACTTGAAGGAGCTATTTCAAATCGAATGAAATTTCAAGGAAAAGAGGTAATTACATGGAGTGTTAATGATTATTTAGGTTTGGCTAATCACCCTGAAGTACGTAAAGTTGATTCAGAAGCTGCATTAAAATATGGATCGGCTTATCCAATGGGAGCTAGACTAATGTCTGGACATACCGATTTACATGAAAAACTTCAAGATGAACTAGCTGAGTTTGTAAATAAAGAATCAGCTTACCTTTTAAACTTTGGTTACCAAGGAATTATGTCAACAATTGATTCTTTAGTCTCCAAAAACGATATTATTGTATATGACGTAGATTCACATGCCTGTATAATAGACGGTGTTAGACTTCATATGGGTAAAAGATTTACCTACAAACACAATGATATAGAGAGTCTTGAAAAAAACCTTGGAAGAGCTACAAAGATGGCTGAAACTACTGGTGGAGGTATTTTGGTTATATCAGAGGGTGTCTTTGGCATGAGAGGTGAACAAGGTAAGTTAAAAGAGATTGTCGCTTTAAAAGAAAAGTTCAACTTTAGACTACTAGTCGATGATGCTCATGGTTTCGGAACTTTAGGTAAAACAGGAGCAGGTGCTGGAGAAGAACAAGGTGTTCAAGATGAAATTGATGTTTATTTTGCAACTTTTGCTAAATCTTTGGCAAGCACAGGTGCTTTTATTGCTGCAGATAAAGAAGTTATTGATTTTTTGAAATATAATTTAAGATCCCAAGTATTTGCAAAATCTTTACAAATGCAACTTGTTGTTGGTGCTTTAAAAAGATTAGAATTAATAAAGACTAAGCCTGAAATTAAACAAAAGCTATGGGATAATGTACACGAATTACAGTCAGGCTTAAAAGAAAAAGGGTTTGATCTTGGATCTACTCAAAGTTGTGTAACTCCAGTTTATTTAAATGGTACAGTTCCAGAAGCTTTTGCTTTGGTTAAAGATTTAAGGGAAAATTATGGTATATTTTGTTCAACTGTAATTTATCCTGTTATTCCTAAGGGTTTAATTCTGCTGAGGTTAATCCCAACTGCGTCTCATAATTCAAAAGATATCCAAGAGACCCTTGAAGCATTTTCTTCAATTAGAGAAAGATTAGTTTCAGGTGTTTATAAAAAACTTTCAGAAAATTTACCTACTATAGATTAGACAAGTCTTTTGTGTATGTACATCTAGTTTTGTAAGTTACTGGACTAAAATTCTTCCAAAGATT
>JABHBC010000220.1 GCA_018674025.1 Flavobacteriaceae bacterium | reverse complement strand
GTTTAATCCCCTTAAGGTTTGGAACAAAGCAATCTATAGATGGAAATATAAGTTTATCACAATTAATTTTTGATGGGACTTATTTTGTAGGATTAAAGTCAGTTCAGATTTATGTAGATATTGAGCAAGGAATTAGAAACAAAACATCTGTAGAACTGAAAAAAAGTACTATTGAATCATATGGAAATGTGTTATTAGCGAAGGAAAGTGTTAACATTATTAATAAGAACATTAAAATAGTTGAAAATACATTAAATGAAGTAATTAAAATATACGAAAATGGTCTTACTGAAGAAGAAAATGTTGAGCAATTACAAATTACATTGTCGGGGTTACAAAGTAATTTGAAAAATAGTTTATTACAGGAAAAATTAGCTTCTCAGTTATTAAATCTTATACTAGGTTTAGAAATTGATCAAGAAATTAACTTAACTGAAAATTTTGAAAATCTTATTGACAAAAACATAAACTTATCAGTAATTTCAAATAATAGTAACATAAAAAAGTCAGCAGATTATATAATTAAGGATAATGAAAAAACTTCTAAAGAACTATTAGTGTTTTATGAAAAGACTAAACTCTTACCAACCATAAATGCATTTATTAATGCGGGATATTCTGGATACTCGGATAATTTTGATTTTACAGACAAATCTCAAAAATGGTATGGTTCAACAATTTTTGGTTTAAAAATGGATATTCCAATTTTAAGTTCAGGTGAACAACTATCAAAAATCACTAGAGCAAAGATTGAATTAGAAAAATCTACTTTACAACTAAGCGAACTTGAAAAGAAATTAAATATTGAAATAAATCTTGCTAAAGGAAATTACCAATTCGCTATTGAAGATTATTATAATAAAAAAAGAAATCTTGAGCTAGCGGAAAGAATAGAAAGAAAAAATCAAATTAAATTTTATGAGGGTGTGGCTTCTAGTTTTGAACTTAAAGAGGCTCAATCTCAACTTTATAATTCACAACAAAATTATTTAATGTCTATGTTTAAAATAATAAACACTAAGGCAAAATTAGAATCATTAACATCAGAAAATAATAAAAATTAATTATGAAAAATTTATATTTCTTATTCATTGTTTTAACTATATCATGTTCAAATAATGAATCTACATTTGAAGAAGTTTTAAAATCTACAAATATTGAATTATTAAAAGAAAAAAGAGATCAATTAACCAATATACAGCAAAAGACATATGAGAAAATTAATTTAATAGATTCAAGACTTAAAGCCATATCAAACGAGTCTAAAGATCCTATTGTTTATGTAAAAAAATTAGAGGAATCAACTTTTAAACATTACGTAGAATTACAAGGAGATGTTAAGTCAAATAAGATTGTATCTATATTCCCTGAATTTTCTGGAATAGTAAAGGAGATTAAAGTAAAAAGTGGAGATAATGTTATCAAGGGGCAGAAATTAGCAATAATTGATGATGGTGGATTAAAACAACAACTGGCACAACTAAAAATAACTTTTGAACTAGTTAAAACTACATATGAAAGACAGAAAAGATTATGGGAACAAAAAATTGGAAGCGAAATACAATATTTAGAAACAAAATCAATTTACGAAGCGCAAAAGCAATCTATTGATCAAATAAATAAACAATTAGAAAAAACAGTTATAAAAGCTCCTTTTGATGGTGTTATAGATAATGTAATTGTAAAAGAAGGAGAAGTCATATATCCTGGAAGATCTAATTTAATGTTATTAGTAAATTTAGATAACATGTACGTTGAATCAAAAGTTCCTGAGAAATATCTAAACACTGTTACTGAAAATAAGGATGTAATCATGTACTTTCCAATGCTTGATTTAAATTTAGAGTCTAGTATCAAATATTCAGCAAATTTTATAAACCCATCAAATAGAACTTTTAGAATAGAAGCTGATATACCTACAAATATTTACAACATAAAACCTAACCTAAATGCTAAAATAAAAGTGAATGATTATACAAATGAAAATGCTATAACCGTGAAGTTAAATCACATAAATATTGATAGCGAAAACAATAAATATGTATATAAAATTGTGAATAAAGAAAACACTAACTACGCAGTTAAAACTGCAATAGAAACTGGATTAAAAAATGGAGATTTTATTGAGGTAACAAAAGGTTTGCTAAAAAATGATATTATAGTTACTGAAGGGTTTAGAAATCTAACAAATAATTCAACAGTAAAAATTATTAATAAATAAATTATAAATTTTGAAAAATAATTCGGAAAAAGATTTCAAGCTCTCTTCGTGGGCAATTAATAATAGTACAACAATGTATGTTGTAATGGGTTTAATTCTAGTATTAGGAATCAGCTCTTATTTTAGTATGCCTAGGGAAGATTATCCTGAAATTAAAGAAAACATCGTATTTGTTAGTTCAATCTATCCTGGAAATACATCTGAAGATGTAGAAAAACTAATTACTGAGCCACTAGAAGATAAATTAAAATCTATTAATAATATTATAAAGATTGAGTCTTCTTCGCAAGAAAATTTTTCCATAATTATTATTGAGTTTGATGATGATATCGGCTTTTTAGAATCAAAACTTAAGGTAAAGGATGAAATTGAGAATGCTCTAGCTAGTGAAGATTGGCCTAAATTTAATAATGTAAAAGTTGACCCAAACGTGTTTAATCTGACTTTTACAGAAGAAATGCCAATTTTAAACATTAATATTTCTGGTGATTACACTACTGACAAACTGAAAGAATATTCTGAAATATTACAAAAAGAAATTGAAAGTCTTAGCGAAATCAAAAAGGCTGATATAAGGGGGGCCTTAGATAAAGAGGTTGAAATAGCTGTTGATATTTATAAAATGATGGCTGCTAAAGTTAGTTTTTATGATGTTGTAGGTTCAATTCAAAATGGAAATGTATCTCTTTCTGCAGGTAGTTTAAAAGAAAGTGGGCAAAGAAAGACAATTAGAATTATTGGTGAAATAGATAACCCCTCTGATCTTGAGAATTTTGTTGTAAAATCTGAATTCAACAACCCTATTCTTCTAAAAGATATTGCAAGTATTAAATTTAAAGAAAAAGAAAGAACTACTTATGCTAGAGAAAATGGGAAATCAGTAGTAACATTGTCCGTTAAAAAAAGAAGTGGACAAAATATGATAGAGGCTGCTGAAAAAACCAGAAAAATAGTTGAGAGTTTTAAGAAAGATGTTTTTCCAAAGACTCTTGAGATAAACATTACAAATGATCAATCTGAATTAACCGAAAATCAAGTAATTGATTTAGTAAATAGTATAATCTTTGGAATTGTATTAGTTGTAACTGTTTTGCTTTTCTTTTTAGGCTTTAAAAATGCTCTTTTTGTTGGTTTTGCAATCCCAATGTCAATGTTTATGTCTTTGTGGATACTAAACTCCTTAGGCTTTACTTTAAATACGATGATTCTATTTGGTCTTATTATGGGGTTAGGGATGTTGGTTGACAATGGTATTGTTGTAGTTGAAAATGTATATAGGCTAATGGAAAAAGAGGGTCTTAATAGAATCCAAGCAACTAAAAAGGGTATATCTGAAATTGCATTTCCAATTATTATTTCAACAGCAACTACTATAGCTGCGTTCATTCCATTAGGTCTTTGGCCAGGAAGAATAGGTAAATTTATGGTTTTCTTTCCTATAACACTTTCAGTTGTTTTAGGGTCTTCCTTATTTGTAGCGATCTTTTTTAATTCTGTATTAGTTTCCAGAATGATGAAAATTGAAGATAATAATATGCCTATTCAAAGAATAATAAAGATTACTAGTATTTTATTATTGAGTGGTATTATATTTTTATGCTATGGATGGATAAATTGGGAATCTGGAGAAGCATTTAGATTTTTAGGAGCTCTTCAAATTTTTGTTTCTATTAATTTTTGGATTTATAGACTCTTTTTAAGACGAATGGCTAATAATTTTCAATTAAAAATATTACCTAGCCTAGATGCTGCATACGAAAAAGTCCTCAATAAAATTCTTATTGGTAAACGACCATATCTAATTATTTTAGGGACTATTACACTATTGATATTATCATTTATCGGATTTGGAAATTCAATAAATAGTCAAAGAACTAGTATTGAGTTTTTCCCGGAGGAAGACCCAAGACAAATTATGATTTATGTTGAATATCCTGAAGGAACTGACATAAGTAAGACTAATGATATTGCAATAAATATTGAAAAAGACATTTATTCAATTGTTGAATCTGATTTATATAATGATAAATCTGGCTATAATTTCATGGTAGAGAGTACCGTTACTCAAGTTGGTGAGGGGTCTGAAAATCCAGAAACAGAACTTGGAACTGCTTCTGAAATGTCAAATAGGGCAAAAATTACTCTTACTTTAAGAGATTTCAAATATAGGAAAGGAGTTAGCTCTAGAATTCTTAGGAAACAAATACAAGATAAACTAAAAAACAAATATCCTGGAGTTTCAATAGCAGTTGAAAAAAATCAGTCTGGTCCACCTGTAGGATATCCAATTAATATTGAACTAACTGGACTTGATTACTCGTTACTCATCAAAAGAGCTGAGCAAATTACTGATTTTATAAATAAAAGGAATATTGCAGGAATAGAAGAATTAAAAATTGATGTAAATAAATCAAGAGCAATTAACTTAATTAAAATTGATCGTGTGAAAGCCGGTGAACTTGGAATAAGTGCTGGTCAAATTGGGCAACAACTAAGAACATCTTTATTTGGATCAAAGGCTGGTATTTTTAAATCTAATGGAGAGGATTATGATATAAATATTAGATTTGATGATAAAGACAGATATTCTGAAGATGTTCTATTCAATCAAAATTTAATTTTTAAAGACCCTTCAAATGGTCAAACCAAAGAAATCCCTATATCCTCAGTAACAAAAAAGAATATAACAACAACATTTAGTGAAATAAAACATAAAAATTTTAAAAGAATTGTTACAATATATTCTGGTCTATCTGCGGGGTATTCAGATGCAGGTGCGGTCGTTTCTCAAATTGTAAATGAAATGTCAAACTTTCAACAGGATCTTACAGAAATCAATGTTGATTACACAGGTCAAATTGAAGAACAAAATAAAAATGGTAAATTTTTACTATCTGCATTTTTCACTGGTTTGGGATTAATATTCTTACTGCTTATATATCAATTTAATTCCATAAGTAAACCTACTATTATTATGATTGCAATTTTTCTTAGTTTGATTGGGGTGTTTGGGCATTTAGCAATTAGTGGAAATTCTTTTGTTATTTTAATGACAATGATGGGGATAATTGCCTTGTCAGGAATAGTAGTTAATAATGGGGTTGTGTTACTAGATTATTCTGAAATTCTTCTAGCTAGAAAAAAGTCTGATCCAAAAAACAAAAGCAAAGCTCTAATAGAGCTAAAATTTGATTCTATTGTTGAATCTTGTAAATCCAGATTAAGACCAGTTTTATTGACAGCAATAACTACTATTTTAGGGTTAATTCCTTTAGCAATAGGCTTTAATATCAACTTTTATACATTATTCAGCAATTTTAATCCCAATATTTATATTGGAGGTGATAATTTTGTATTCTGGGGGCCACTTGCTAAAACAGTTATCGCAGGATTAATAATTGCTACTTTTTTAACCTTATTTGTAGTTCCCTCGCTATTTTTAATGATAGAAAAATTTAAATTGTGGATAAAAATTAGATATAAGTAATATCTTATTAAATTTGTAACAATAATAAAACTATGTATAGAACTCATAATTGTGGTGAATTAAGAATTTCAGATTTAGGAAAACAAGTCACTTTATCTGGATGGGTACAAAAATCTAGAGATAAAGGATTTTTGGTTTGGGTAGACCTTAGAGATCGCTATGGAATATCACAATTAATTTTTGATGAAGAGAGAACCTCAAAAGATATTTTAAAAAATGCCAAATCATTAGGTAGAGAATTTGTTATTCAAATTACTGGTGAAGTGATTGAAAGAAGTTCTAAAAATTCAAATATCAAAACTGGTGAAATTGAGATTTTAGTGTCTAACCTAACAGTTCTTAATGAGTCTAAAGTACCTCCATTTACAATTGAAGAAAATACTGATGGAGGTGATGAATTGAGAATGCAATATAGATACTTAGATATAAGACGAGATTCTTTAAAGAAAAATTTAGTTTTAAGGCATAAAGTATCTCAAGAGGTGAGAAATTATTTATCATCTAGAGATTTCATAGAGGTCGAAACTCCTTATTTAATTAAGTCGACACCAGAAGGTGCTAGGGATTTTGTAGTGCCATCAAGAATGAATGAGGGTGAGTTTTACGCATTACCTCAATCTCCTCAAACATTTAAACAGCTATTAATGATAGGAGGCCTAGATAAATATTTTCAAATTGTAAAATGTTTTAGAGATGAGGATCTTAGAGCTGATAGACAGCCTGAGTTTACACAAATTGATTGTGAAATGTCATTTGTTAATCAAGAAAATATTCTAAACACTTTTGAAGGGTTAACAAAGCATCTTATTAAAAGTGTTAAAAATATTGATATTTTAAACTTCCCTAGAATTACTTATGATGAAGCTATGGAAAAATATGGGTGTGACAAACCTGATATCCGATTTGGAATGGAGTTTGGAAACCTTAACAATGTTGCAAAACATACTGATTTCAATGTGTTTAATAATTCAGAAGAAATAATTGGCATTGCTGTTCCCGGAGGAAGTTCGTTTACCAGAAAAGAAATTGATAAGTATATAGAATGGGTTAAAAGACCACAAATAGGCGCTTCAGGAATGATTTACGCAAAGTATAACGATGACAATACTTTCAAATCATCGGTTGACAAGTTTTTTAACCAAGTAGATTTAGCTAAATGGGGTGAAATCACAGGTGCTAAAAAAGGAGATATTATTTTCGTATTATCTGGCGAAAAAAATAAAGTTCGAGCACAATTAAGTGCTCTAAGACTACACGTTGCTGAAAATTTAGGTTTAAGAAATCCTAATGAATTTGCACCTTTATGGGTTACAGATTTTCCACTTTTAGAATGGGATGAAGATTCAAATAAGTACCACGCTATGCATCATCCATTTACCTCTCCAAAATTAGATCAACTTGAATTACTTAAAACTAACCCTGGAGAAGTGAAAGCAAACGCATACGATTTAGTTCTAAATGGAAATGAAATTGGTGGTGGATCAATAAGAATTCATGACAAAAAAATACAAGCATTAATGCTTAAGCATCTTGGTTTTTCAGAAAAAGATGCGATAGAACAATTTGGGTTTTTAATGAATGCCTTTGAATACGGAGCGCCTCCACACGGAGGTATTGCTTTTGGTCTAGACAGGTTAGTTGCTATATTAGGTGGTCAAGAAAGTATTAGAGATTTTATTGCATTCCCAAAAAATAATTCTGGTAGAGATGTCATGATTAATTCTCCTTCAAAATTAGATGACGAACAACTTAATGAATTGAACTTAAAAATCGGTTCATAAATGGTATTGATGAAAAGATTAATTATTATCACATCAACTATTAGCTTAATATTAATTTTTACAGGTCTTTTTTTCAAAAATTTAGCAATAGACTTTGAGGTTTTTAATTTAATTCTAGACTTTAATATTACTGGCGATCAATTAACAGGAACTGGAGTAATTGGTTTATTCTTTTTTGTTTTTCCTGTTTTTTCTTACTACCGCTGGAAAGACAAAGATGTCAAGGATTATATGCTTACTCAGGAAAATATAGATAAAATGAATAAGTCTAAAAAATCAAAAAATCACAAATGATTATACAAATAAAAAAAGCCATCTAAAGATGGCTTTTTTTATTTTTTATACATGTAGTATAGATTTATAGCTGTGGCAAAACTACTTTATCAATAACATGTACTACTCCATTATATGCTTGTACATCTACTGCAATAATATTAGCAATTCTATCATTTAAATCGATAAGTTGCGGGCCTGCATCTAGTGAAACAGTTAACGCATCGCCTACTGTAGTAATATTCATTCCATTAGTTAAATCTCCTGATCTAACATTTGCCTCAACTACTACATGTGTACCTAGTGTAAGTTCAAGTGTCGCGGCATCTATATCACCTAACGAATCAACACCAAGTTCTGAAAGTAATGATGCAAATGCATCATTAGTTGGTGCAAATACTGTAAAAGGTGAAGGTTCTTCTGTAGTTGATAAAATTGAAACAAAATCTTGATTTAAATCTTCTCTAGTTAATGCAGCAACTAAAGTTTCAAACGTTGGATTAGACGTAGCAAATGTTACTACTGTTGGAAGTCCAATAACCGCATCAACTACATGAACAATTCCATTAGAGGCAGAAACATCAGCTGAAACAACACTAGATTGTCCATTAAATTCTACTCCACTAGAAGTACTAAAGTATAAGCTCAAGTTATCTCCGTCCATATTTGTTGCATTACTAGTAGTGTAGCCAGATCCAACAGATGCTAAATCTGTAGACATAACACTGCCTGTAATCACATGATTCAATAATATGTTAGATAAGACATCAGTAGGAACTTCATCTAGAGATGCAAATCCATTAGCTGAAAGAAAAGCTGCAAAGGCATCATTTGTTGGAGCTAGTACAGTAAAATTTCCACCACTTAAAGTAGTTACTAAATCTCCATCCGCAACTGTTAGAGCCTCCACAAGTATACTTAGTTCTGGAGTAGCCGCAGCTGTTTCTACAATTGTTAATTCTTCAGGCATTGTTTGAGTATCATCATTATCACATGAGATAATAAAAAAACTGAAGGTTAATAAAAATAGAAATTTGTTTAATTTTAATACATTTTTCATAAAATTGGTTTTTAGTTTTTTAGTTAATTTATTTTAACTAATCACAAATTTTTTTGCAAAGCGCGTGCCAAAGTTGGATTAAATAAGTCAGATTTTAGACTTTAACTTAACATTAACATTATCACTTATTATAATTTTTTGAAAAATAAAAGCTTTCTATTAGCTCCTTTTACTTTTGAAGAACTCCTTTAACATTATCTCAGTTTGATTAGCTAAAACTCCACCCTCAATTGTAGTTTTTGGATGAATTTTTGATTGGAAGCCATTAAACTCATTTTTTTTATCCTTTGCGGAATATACTATTTTAGATATTTGACTCCAATATAAAGCTCCTAAACACATAGGGCAAGGTTCAAGAGTTACATAGAGAGTACAGTCGTGCAAATATTTACTACCTAAAAAATTAGATGCTGCGGTAATTGCTAAAATTTCAGCATGAGCGGTTACATCACACAAAGTTTCTGTTAGGTTGTGGGCTCTAGCAATAATTTTATTATCAATTACAATAACTGCACCAACAGGAACTTCGCCTTTATTTAAGCCTAATTTAGCTTCATCAATTGCCTTTTGCATAAAATAATTAGAATCATAATTTAAAATCATGTGTCTAACTATTTTAAAATTAATTTATAATTATAAAATATATTGTCATTATTCAATTTTAGAATATAAATTCCTGAACTAATATTTTCAAAATTTAAATTAATTTTATTTTCAAAGTTATATTTTTTATTAAAGACCTGTCTTCCGTTAATATCAATTAATTGAACAGTTGTTTGTCCATTAATATATTCAGATGAGATACTTACAAATCCATTAGATGGGTTTGGATAAACTGATGCTAAATTTAAAATATTTTCTAAACTTAGAACTTCACAATTTTCTAGAGATGGATCTTCCTCTGGTGGTAAGTTATAGTCTTCAACCTGGTCCGTTCTATCTCCACTATCCCCTTGAGAGGCATTATACCCTAGTCCTCTATTTGCAAAAACTTCCCAAATAAGACATTGGTTTTGGCCTCCAGTGGATGCCATGTCCGCAGCAAGAATCGCATCTCTTCCATCAATAAATCCAGGGCTACAAGGTTGTAGCTTTAATCCATCTAATACTAACTGCATTACCTTATTATTTCCTCCATTTCCATTAAATAAATCAGAATCAAATCCATATTTATCTACATATGCCCAAGTTAAATCCCAAAGCATAGTAGCAAAAACAAACCCTACTCCGTGAGGTTGTGTTATTTGAGCTGTATTATTAGAATCTCCATAAGTATAATCATTAATTGAAAAATCTGTAGAATATGGTGCTCTTCTAGAACTAAGTCCTGATTCACCAAGTGGTACTCCTGATGCAAAATTGCCGATCCCTCTAGGATCTGTTGACTGATCACCCTCTTCCATTGTTATCATTAATCCAAACCAATCAGACCATCCTTCACCCATTTGTTCTGCATTTTGTAAACAACTAGTAGAAGATGCTCCAGCAGTAAGTCTATTTGATATTCCGTGACCATATTCATGAGCTACTATCCCATTGTCAAAGCTTCCATCTAAATTATACGTGTCTAATAATAATGAGGCGCTTATAGTTTCTCCAGCAAGGAGTTCGTTAATTAATGCATCTCCAATTTCTTGAGTAACCATAACTGAAGGTGGCGTATTACTAGCATCATCAGCTCCCTCACC
>JABHBC010000219.1 GCA_018674025.1 Flavobacteriaceae bacterium | reverse complement strand
GCCATTGCTCAGTAATCGAATTTCCCATTAGAACAATTTTTTTAGGGTTCATTTTTTCAGAATTATTTTGTGAATAAAATGCTATATAGGTTAAAAATATTGCTAAAAAGAGACAATAGTTTGATTTTGATTTTTTGTAGTTTTTACTTGGTTTTAAGCTATTTTTGATCATTTTTGCTTGTTTTTTATCAAATAATTGCTATTTTTTGTTAAAAAGCTTTGTAACATATTTGCCAAAAACATCAAATTCTAAGTTTACTAATGTTCCAACTGAAAAGCTGTTAAAATTAGTATTTTCAAAAGTGTAGGGGATTATAGCAACACTAAACTCTGATTTCTTGGAGTTAACTACAGTCAAACTTACACCGTTTATAGTAATAGACCCTTTTTCAATGGTAATATTATTATTTTTATCATCATATTTAAACGTAAATGTCCAGCTGCCATTTTCATTACCAACATATGTGCAGATTGCGGTTTGATCAACATGACCTTGTACAAAATGTCCGTCTAATCTGTCCCCTACTTTTAAGCATCTTTCTAAGTTTACCTTATCCCCTAATTTAAGCTCTCCTAGATTGGTTTTTTCTAAAGTTTCTTTGATAGCAGTAACAGTGTAAGCTCCTTCTTCTTTACTGACAACCGTCAAACACACGCCATTGTGTGAAACACTTTGGTCTATTTTTAATTCATTAGACAAACTACTAGAAATAGAAAAATTAATATTTGATCTATCGTAATTTATAGCCTTTATTATTCCAATACTCTCAATTATTCCAGTAAACATTATTATGTAGGTTTTAAATGATTAAATTTACTGAATATTATTAAACGATTTATTAGAATTTTGATGGAAAACAATAAAAAATTGAAAGTAGGGATTTCTATTGGAGATATGAATGGTATAGGACCTGAAATCGTTCTCAAAACTTTTAATGATAAACGAATATTTGAATTTTGTATCCCAATAGTTTATTGCTCATCAAAGAACCTAAGATTTTTTATGTCTCATTTTGGCTTTGATATTAAAATTAATGTCATTAATTCGCCTGATCAAGCCTCATTAGATTGCTTAAATATAATTGAACCTTGGAATTTTTTGCAAGAAATTAATTTTGGAATATGTGATTTTAAAGTTGGTGAGTTAGCTGTGAAGTCTTTAATATCTGCAGCTGCCGATATAAAAACAAGAAAACTAAATGTTTTGGTCACCGCTCCAATTAATAAAGAAGCTATACAATCTGACTCTTTTACTTTTAAGGGCCATACTGATTATCTAGATAGTGTTTTTGAAGGAAGCAGTTTAATGTTTATGATCACAAATAATTTAAAAATTGGACTTCTAACTGAGCACGTTCCGCTTAGCTCTATTAAAGGCCTAATTGACCAAGATTTGATTTCAAGAAAAATTGAAGGTATTTACAAATCACTTGTAAACGATTTTAGTATATCTAAGCCTAAAATAGCTGTATTGGGAATTAACCCCCACTCTGGAGATAACGGTGTAATAGGAAATGAAGATGACACTATTTTAAAACCTGCTTTGGAATTAGCTAGACAATCTGGAAAGTTAATTTATGGCCCTTATGCTGCTGACAGTTTTTTTGGTTCTGATAATTATAAAAATTTTGACGCTGTCATTGCTGCTTATCACGATCAAGGTCTAATACCCTTTAAAACTTTATCTTTTGGTTCGGGGGTAAATTATACTTCAGGATTAGATATCGTTAGAACATCACCAGATCATGGAACCGCTTTTGAAATTGCTGGAAAAGGAATTGCAAATCAAACATCATTTAAAAACGCATTATTTTCTGCAATTGAAATTTTTAAAACCAGAATTCAAGAAAACGAACTATCTAGTAATGCTTTGAAAGTTTTTAGATTACCCAAAAAGAAAAAGAACAGCAAATTTAACTCATAAAAAGAAATTTTATATATTTGCACCCTCGAAATAAATTTTAATGAAGCCTAATAAAGATTTCGATATTGAATTTGTTGGATTAAAGTTAGGTCTTCATGATTTTGAGTACACTATTGAAAACACGTTCTTTCAAGATATTGATTTTATTGACTTCAACAGCATTAAGGTGTTAGTTAAAGTTAAACTTGTCAAGAAGACAACTTTATTGGAATTAAATTTTGAGTCTAAAGGCTCTGTTGAAGTTAATTGTGATATTTCAAATGAAATATATAATCAAGAGATTAATAATAGCTTTGATTTAGTTGTCAAGTTCGGACAAGAATTTAATAATGATAATGAAGAAATATTAATTTTACCTCACAATGAGCACAAAATTAATATTGAGCAATTGATATATGAGCTTATAGCTCTTTCAATTCCTCAAAAAAGAATTCATCCAGGAGTTATTGACGGAACATTAAAATCAGATGTCTTAGATAAGTTAAGTGAACTTAGTCCAAAAGAAAATGTTTCAGTAAATAAAGGAGAAATTGACCCTCGTTGGGAAAAATTAAAAAAAATAGTAACAGATAAATAAAAAAAAATATGGCTCATCCTAAAAGAAAAATCTCAAAAACAAGAAGAGATAAGAGAAGAACCCATTACAAAGCTACAGAAGCTCAAATTGCAACTTGCCCTACAACTGGCGAACCACATTTATATCATAGAGCTCATTGGTTTGAAGACAAACTATATTATAGAGGAAATGTATTAATTGACAATTCTGCTGTAGAAGAAGCTTAGTATAATTATTGTTCTATAAAAAAAGCGCTCTTATTTAAGAGCGCTTTTTTTGTTTTAATAAATCTCAATTTTATCAATTTTAAGCTTTTTTTGACCTTTTTTGTCCATTTTTACTCGTTTTTTGTTCATTTTTCTTAATTTTTACTCTTTTTTGCTTGTTTTTATGTTTTTTTTACACACATTTGTCCTAGATTTTGATTTATGACTAAGTTAAATGCTACTATTACTGCTGTTGGAGGATATGTTCCAGAATTTGTTCTAACAAATAAAATTTTAGAATCAATGGTAGAAACTAACGATCAATGGATAGTTTCGCGAACTGGAATTAAAGAGAGAAGAATATTAAAAGGTAATGAGCTAGGATCATCGTTTTTGGCGATAAACGCAGCAAAGGATTTAATTGCAAAAAAGAACATTGACCCAACAACAATTGATTTAGTTATAGTTGCAACCGCAACTCCAGACATGCAAGCTGCATCGACAGCTTCATACACCGCTACACAAATTGGAGCAATAAATGCTTTTTCATTTGATATGGATGCAGCATGCTCTAGTTTTCTTTTTGGGATGTCAGTGGCTGCAAGATATATTGAGTCTGGAGCTTATAAAAAAGTACTACTAATTGGGGCAGACAAAAACTCATCTATGATTGATTATACTGACAGAGCAACATGTATAATTTTTGGAGATGGAGCAGGTGCTGTGCTTTTTGAGCCAAACAAAGAGGGTTTAGGAATGCAAGATGAAATACTTAAGACTGACGGCAAGGGGAGAGATTTTCTTAAAGTAAAGTCAGGCGGCTCATGTCGTCCGACAGACGAAGAGGCAATAAAAAATGGAGATCAATTTATAAGGCAAGATGGTAAGACAGTTTTCAAAAATGCTGTTTTTAATATGGCAGATGTTTCTACAAAAATTTTAAAAAGAAATAATCTTAATAAAGAAGATATTCAGTGGCTTGCTGCCCACCAAGCAAATCAACGCATTATTGACGCTACGGCAAATAGACTTGAACTTTCAAAAAGTCAAGTGATGGTAAATATTGAAAAGTACGGAAACACTACCTCAGCAACTATTCCTTTGCTTTTATATGATTACGAATCTAAACTGAAAAAAGGAGATAAAATTGTTTTTGCTGCGTTTGGAGGCGGATTCTCTTGGGGCTCAATTTATTTTAAATGGAGCTATAATAATAATTAACTAAATAATATATTTTATGGACATTAAAGACATTCAAAATTTAATAAAATTCGTTGCCAAGTCAGGAGCCAATGAAGTGAAATTAGAAATGGAAGACGTAAAAATCACCATTAAGACTGGTAAAGCACAAAAGCAAACAATAGTGCAGGCCATGCCAGTTCAACAACAGTCAGTTCTACAAAGCCCTGCAATTGAAACTCCTCAACCAGCAGCTATAAAAGAAGAAGCTCCAAAAACAGAGGAGGAAAGCTCAAAATACATCACTATTAAATCACCAATTATAGGTACTTTTTACAGAAAACCTTCGCCAGATAAATCAAACTTTGTTGAGGTTGGCTCATCTATAGCAGATGGTGATGTCCTGTGTGTAATTGAAGCTATGAAGCTTTTCAATGAAATAGAGTCTGAAGTAACAGGAAAAATTGTTAAAATTTTAATTGATGATGCCTCACCTGTAGAGTTTGATCAACCATTATTTTTAGTCGACCCATCTTAGTCAGTTAATTTATATCTATAAAAAAAACAGTTATGTTCAAAAAAATATTAATTGCGAACAGAGGTGAAATAGCCCTTAGAATAATTAGAACATGTAAGGAAATGGGAATTAAAACTGTCGCTGTTTATTCAGTAACAGATGCTGAAAGTATACATGTTAAATTTGCAGATGAAGCAGTCTGTATAGGTCCAGCCCCTAGTAGTGAGTCTTATTTAAAAATTTCAAATATAATTGCGGCAGCAGAGATTACTAATGCCGATGCAATTCACCCTGGATATGGGTTTTTATCTGAAAATGCAAAGTTTTCGAAAATATGTGAAGAGCATGATATAAAGTTTATTGGAGCTTCTTGCGAAATGATTTCAAAAATGGGAGACAAAGCAACTGCTAAATTAACAATGAAAGCCGCAGGAGTACCATGTGTTCCTGGAAGTGACGGAATTATTGAAAACTTTGCAGAATGTAAAAAAACTGCAAAAAAAACCGGATATCCAGTTATGCTAAAGGCAACAGCTGGAGGTGGAGGAAAAGGTATGAGAGCTGTTTGGAATGAGTCTGAGTTAAAAGATGCTTGGGATTCTGCTAGACAGGAATCAAAAGCTGCTTTTGGAAATGATGACATGTATATGGAAAAGCTAATTGAAGAGCCAAGACATATTGAAATTCAAATTGTCGGAGATTCAAAGGGGAATGCTTGTCATTTGTCTGAAAGAGATTGTTCAATTCAAAGAAGACATCAAAAGTTAACTGAGGAAGTTCCATCTCCATTTATGACTGATAAGCTCAGACAAAGAATGGGTGAAGCCGCAGTAAAAGCATCTGAGTTTATTAAATATGAGGGAGCTGGAACGGTAGAGTTTTTGGTAGATAAAAATAGAAATTTTTATTTTATGGAAATGAACACCAGAATACAAGTAGAGCACCCCATTACAGAACAAGTTATAAATTTTGATTTAATTAGAGAACAAATATTAGTTGCAGCAGGTGTTCCAATTAGTGGAAAGAATTATTTTCCTCAAATGCACTCTATAGAATGTAGAATTAATGCGGAGGATCCTTTTAATAATTTTAGACCATCCCCTGGAAAAATCACAAACTTACATTTACCAGGTGGTCACGGAGTTAGGCTTGACACTCATGTATATTCAGGATATTCTATTCCTCCTAATTATGATTCAATGATAGCAAAACTTATTACAACAGCTCAAACAAGAGAAGAGGCAATAAACAAAATGAAAAGAGCTTTAGATGAGTTTATTATTGAAGGAATTAAAACTACCATTCCTTTTCACAGACAACTTATGAATAACCCTCAATATATTGAAGGAAAGTACACAACTAAATTCATGGAAGATTTTGAAATAGAATCAAACTAATAACATACGTTTTATATGATATTCTCATACTGGGAAAACAAAACTTGGCTTTCTAACATTGACTTTGTTGTTGTCGGTAGTGGAATAGTTGGGTTAAACTGTGCTTTAGAACTAAGGACCAAACATCCAAAATCAAAAATTGTTGTTTTAGAAAAAGGATTAATCCCTTATGGCGCAAGCTCTAGAAACGCTGGATTTGCTTGTTTTGGAAGTATAACAGAAATAATAAGTGACCTTGATACACACAGCCCATCAGAAGTTTATGAATTAATACAAAAAAGAGTTTTAGGATTAAGCAGGCTAAGAAAACTTTTGGGAGATAAGCAGATTAAATATAAACAGTTTGGGGGTAATGAAATATTTCTCAAAGATGATTTTGAAAAGCTTCACAATTCTTTAGCAAAAATTGACGATATTAATAAACTCATTGAGCCACTATTTAACGATAAAGTATTTGAGTTAAATAAAAACAAGTTTAATTTTCAGAATACTTTAGATGAGTTGATTTTCAACAAATTTGAAGGGCAGATAGATACTGGAGAAATGATGGACGCGCTTTTAAATAAAGCCCATAAGTCAAACATAAGGATTATAAATAATGTTTCTGTTGAGAGCTATGAAGATATTGGTCCATCAGTTAAAGTTTACACAAATCAATTTACCATAAGTTGTAACAAATTATTTATTGCCACAAATGGATTTTCTGAATCAATAATTCAAGAAAAAGTAGTTCCAGCTAGAGCACAAGTTCTCATTACTAAGCCGATTAAAAATTTAAAGGTAATTGGAACTTTTCACTTTCAACAAGGGTACTATTATTTCAGGAATATTGATGATAGAATTTTATTGGGTGGGGGTAGGAATCTAGATTTTCACATCGAAAATACAAACCAGTTTGGAGTTACTGATAATATACAATCTAAATTAGAACAATTATTAACAGACGTTATTTTACCTCAGAGTAATTTTGAAATTGAACAAAGGTGGAGTGGTATTATGGGAATTGGAAATAAAAAAAACACAATAACTAAACAACTTTCTAATAATGTTTACTGCGGAGTTAGATTAGGAGGAATGGGGGTTGCAATAGGCACTAATATTGGGTCTGAATTAGCAAACCTAATTTAAATTTTCTAACCACTTTTAAAACTTTATAAATCGTTTGGTTGTTGTAGAGTTTTCATTACTTATCATTATTAAGTAAACTCCTTTAGTAAGTGAACTTACATCAACTTCGTTTACATTATAATCAGCGATTACAATCTGTCCTAGAAGAGAATAAACTTTTATGTTATAGTTGTTTGAATCCCCAGAAATATAGAGTTTATTTTTTACAGGATTTGGATATATATTTGTTAAGCTGTAACTAATATTTTCAATGTACAAACTACTACTATTGACCGCATTTGGGCTACCATTTTCATTAACACAGCTCCAGCTCTCTGGCAATGAATTGTCTAAGTCTGGAGTAATCAATTCAAGTGTATTTCCAGTTTCATATGCACATGTAGGCCAAGGAGATTCAGATTCATACTTTACTTCATCAACTAGTTTATCATCAGAGGTATATAGTCTAACTTCATCCGATCCACCAAAACCAAAACCAAGTTCCCCTATGTAAGGAACACCTGGAAATGCAGTTGTGAAATCAGCCTCATCTTTAACGATAATTAAATATCCATTTGCCTCAACTTGAGTTCCTTCTGGGATTACAAAAACATGAGAGTCATTGTCATCTTTAATTTTCCAATTCGAAACGTCCTTAGCAGTTGACTCTGGATTGTATAACTCAATCCAGTCATCAGGATTAAACGAATCAATTGATCGATAATTAATTTCATTAATCACCATCGTTTCAATTCTAAGAGGCACACTCTCTTCATAAAAACATATTTGTTCCGAATCTTGAACAACTATATTATATGTTCCAATAGCAAGCCCAGAGAAGACATTGTTTGTAACAAAGTTTTGCCCACCATCAATACTATATAAATATGGACCTTCGCCAGTTGTTGGTGTAATAACTATAGATCCGTCTGTGGAAATTACTGAAGAAGCTGTAGTTGAAACTATGTTAACTGAAGTAAATTCACACGCCCCAACATAGACAGTTTGTTCAAATGTACAAACCCCTGTAGCCCCCATAACAACTACATCATAATCTCCAGGAGCTAAATTGCTGAAAGTATTAGAATCAAAGAATGTTTGCCCATTATCAATACTATATTCAAATGGACTTAAGCCAGAATTTGTGTTAATTGTAATTGTACCATCATTAACAGCAATAGGACTTACACAAGTTGCACAAGCTACAGTAAAATCTATAGGGTTGTATCCACTCCTTACACAACTTATACTTTCATCTTCTTGAACGATAAGAGTTATATTATCTCCAGAGGACTGGAAAGTCAATCCAGAAATATCTCCACCAGCACCATATCCGTTGTAAAGTTCAGTTCCATCAGAATCAAGAATTATTAATTCATCATATCCATTTTCTACTTGCCCAGAGTTAATAGTAAGATTCATTGGACTTCCATCAAGACTAGTAAAAGAATAAGAGTTGTCTAATCCAGTATCATAGCAAAAGCTAGTAGTTGTTGGAACAGATGTAGAATTTACTGGAGATACATTAATGTCGGCTGTAATCTCACAACCCGAATCATCTAAACAAAACACTTCCTGTGCAAAGTTGTCAAATTCACCACTATTGGAAAGAATAATATTATCAGACGAATCTAAGATTAGAAAATCTCCAAAGCCATAACCACAACAAATACCATCACCGTAAGAGTCATAAACATAAAGAGAGAAGCAAGAACTATAGTCCACACAAATATCTTCAGTAAACACTTCTGTGTCATTATCCAAAGCACCAGTGGCAATTATTTGATTAGATTCATCTAAAAGCTTCCATGATGTTTCTTCTGGATAATCATCAGCATTAATCACTAGTGTAATAATATCATAATTTGAATCGAGACTTGTGCTTACAGTAGCTGAATTATTGGTTAGATCCTCATCTTCCTGGCTATTAATATCTAACAAATTCAGAGTAATATTATTGTCTTGCTCAAGGTTGTCATCAATTGCGATTGTTAGTGTACCTTGGTGTTCGAATGGAATATTTACTTCTGCGTCAATAACGTCAACTGTTAAATCATTAACAACGACTTCAATTTCAAGTTCCGTTATAGTTTCTTCACCATGGTTATAAACTACAGCCTCTAATTCAATGATATCATCACAAATAACTTCTAACTCACCAAGAGAAATCTCCCCATTTAAAAGGTGAACTTTTCTTAAAACAACACTTAGAGTATCATTATTTTCGTATTCATCATCAATATGATTGACAATTGAAGTTAAATTATAGTCACCAATAGTTGAAAAGTCTTGGGGTACTGAAAACTGATAATCAGCTTCGCTAAACGGTTCTATAGTTTCATCTATAATAATAGTTTCCATTGATTGACCATCTACCAATAGCTCGACACTAAAATCACTCATATCGTTTAAACCATTGTTTGAAATTGTTGTTGTTACTAATTCTTCACTTCCTAGACTTGAAGAGGATTGAGGGCTTGAAATTGCAGAAACACCCAAATCATTGTCAGATGTAATATCCGCCCAAAACGAAACCCATGGTCTAGCTTGTTTTATTATTAGTTGACCTTCTTCAGTAACTTTATATTCAATATCCATTGCAAAACCTTCTGCTCCAACAACATCATAAAGAATTGCAAATTCATCATGAATTACAGAAAGATATTCCCTCATTTGATCTAGATAAACTTGATCCATCACTAGCTCTCCAGGATTAACTAAGTTGGAAAGCCTTAAAACTAGGTAGCCCCCTCCTTGATTGGGGTCTTCATAAAGTAAAATCTCCTCTGGAACAGAGTTCTCATCCGGATTTGTAATCAAAGATTCACCAATTTGCGTATTTAAATAAAATGTGTCTTCTGTATCATAAATTGGATCAATGCTAATTCCCACACCATTTGATTGCTCATTTTGGAAGCTAGGATGACATAACACGCCCATTGCTGCCATAAAATGATCAACGCGATAAAAATCTCTTTCCTCATATGCTCTAAAATTCCACATACTAGCATAAACCTGTTTGATAGATTTAGATATATGACCTTCATCAGGATATTGAGTTTTAGAAGTATATAGTCCTGCGCCACTAAACCCAGGTAAATCTTCATTATTAGTACTTGATCTAACTCTAACTGCAGTTCCTTCAGGGAAATCATCATGCATTTCTTGTAAATCATCTAGCATCCATTGTGGCATAGGCGCCGCCTTTATATCTTCTCTAAATTGTTTTAACCGTTCAACTCTAAAGTTAATATCATTGTG
>JABHBC010000218.1 GCA_018674025.1 Flavobacteriaceae bacterium | reverse complement strand
TCTCCTCCATGAGTGATAAACCAATCTTGATTTGTTATACCATGAGCGGTTTTAACTCTAGAAGGACCTCCAATACTAAAATTATCTTGTGTGCCACCATATATGTTATAAAAGGGTTCAGCGTTATCTACTGCTACTTTATAAAATTGAGTCACTGGTAAGTTTTCTTTAAAATCCCAATTTTTTGCACTATCGAATGTTTCATAAATACCACCATCACATCCAACTAACCAATGAGAATTATTATTAGGATTAATCCACATTGCGTGATTATCTACATGTTTAAAATCTTCACCTACATTTTTAAAAGTTTTGCCTCCATCATGTGTAACTGCCATCCAAGTATCCATTGTATAAACAACATCTTGATTAACTGGATCTGCAAAAATCTCTTGATAATAATTACCGCTTGTGACTTTATTGCTTTGCTTTACCCAATTCTCTCCTCTATTAGTTGATTTGTAAAAACCACCCTTTCTTTCAGCCGCCTCAACAATTGCATAAATTATTTCTGGATTTGCATCTGAAATATCCATTCCAATTCTTCCTATTTCAACATTAGGAAGACCTTTATTAATTACTTTCCATGTTAAACCACCATCTGTTGACTTGTGTAACCCAGAACCTGGACCTCCACCAACATATGTGTAAACATGTCTTCTTCTTTGATGACTTGCAGCATATAAAACATCTGGATTTCTAGGATCCATATGTATTTCGTTAAAACCTGTATGCTTATCAATATATAATATCTTATTCCAGGTATTTCCACCATCTTCAGTCTTATAAATACCTCTATCTCCACCATCGTTCCACAGGGGACCGTATGCTGAAACATATACAACATCAGAGTTATTAGGATGAACTAAAATATTTCCAATATGTTCAGATTTATTAAGTCCCATGTTTTTCCATGACTTACCTCCGTCAAGAGATTTATAAATTCCATCACCATATGCGACAGATCGTTGATTATTATTTTCTCCAGTACCAACCCAAATAATATTGGTATTATTTGGATCAATCGTAACACAACCAATAGAATATGAAGATTCGTTATCAAAAATAGGTGTATAATCCAAACCCCAATTTGAAGTTTTCCATACACCACCAGATGAAACTGCTACATAATATTCAAATGGTTTATTAGGATTAATTGCTAAGTCAGAAATTCTACCAGATGTTAGAGATGGACCTACACTTCTCCATTTTAGGCCATTCAAACTGATTTTATCTAAAGGATCACTTTGATTTTTATCTTTGTCTTTATTTGCAAACGAAATATTAGAACAAACAAATAATATTATAGTAATGTATATAATTTTTTTCATGTAATAAATTTTAATTTTTGATACCAATTTAAGAAATATTAAATAATGTTAAATAAATAATAAAAAAATATATTTAGATAAAATCTTGCATACTAATGACTTAATATATTTTATATTTGTTCTTCTAATTTTTTTGCGTACGTGGCGGAATTGGTAGACGCGTTAGGTTGAGGGCCTAATGACTTATTTAGTTGTGGAAGTTCGAGTCTTCTCGTACGCACAGAATTTATTTTATGAAAAAAAGTATTTCAATTATTGGCTCTGGTTTTTCTTCCTTGTCCGCTGCATGTTACCTAGCTAAAATGGGACACCAAGTTGAAGTGTATGAAAAAAATAATGATTTTGGTGGTAGAGCAAGACAATTTAAAGAAGATGGTTTTACTTTTGACATGGGTCCTAGCTGGTATTGGATGCCTGATGTCTTTGAAAGATTTTTTAAAGATTTTGGTTTTCAAGCAAAAGATTTTTACAAACTAAAAAAGTTAAATCCTGCTTATCACGTGTATTTTGGTAAAAATGATTTCATAGCAATTCCAGATTCTCTAGATAAGATTTATCAAGTTTTCGAAAATGAAGAAGAAGGAAGTTCAGTAAAACTTAAGAAGTTTATTTCTAGAGCTGAAGATAATTATAAAATAGCTGTAACAGACATGCTATATAAGATGCCTGGCCTATCTCCATTAGAATTGATATCTTTTGACACTATTAGACGAATTGGGTATTTTTTTAGCAATATAAAAAAGGAAGTACACAAAGACTTTAAAAACCCTAAACTTAGATCAATTTTAGAGTTTCCGGTTTTGTTTTTGGGTGCAGAATCATCAAATACTCCAGCTTTTTATAATTTCATGAATTATGCAGATTTTGGTTTAGGTACTTGGCAACCAACTAATGGGTTTTATGATGTAGTAAATGCCATGATTAGCGTTGGAAAGTCACTTGGAGTGAAATATTATAATAATTCTAATATTGATAAAATAATAACTCATAAAAGTCATGCAACTGGAATTAAGGTTAATGGTAAAGTAATAAATTCAGATATAGTATTATCAGGTGCAGATTATAATCATACTGAGAAACTACTTCCTGAAAATTTAAGACAATATTCTAAAAAGTATTGGTCAAAAAGAGTTCTAGCTCCATCATCACTATTATTTTATCTTGGTTTTAATAAAAAATTAAATAATCTAGCTCATCATAACCTGTTTTTTGATACTGACTTCAATTTACATTCTAAAGAAATCTATAAAGATCCGAAATGGCCATCTGAGCCTTTGTTTTATGCTAACTTTACTTCAATAACCAATGAACATACGGCCCCAAAGGGATGTGAAAATGGTTTCATTTTAATTCCTTTAGCACCAGGATTAAAAGACACTCAAGAACTAAGAGACAAATATTTTGATATAGTTATGGATAGAATTGAGTCAATAACTGATCAAAAAATCAAAGAGAGCATTATTTATAAGAAATCTTTTTGTGTCAGTGATTTTATTGATGAATACAATTCATATAAAGGAAATGCTTATGGACTAGCAAATACGCTGCTCCAAACTTCATTTCTAAGACCTAAACTAAAAAGTAAATTAGTTAAAAACATGTATTTTACAGGTCAATTGTCTGTACCTGGTCCTGGAGTACCACCAGCAATAGTTTCAGGGAAACTTGTTGCTGATTTGATAAATAATAAATAAATTGTATTAGCTTTAACCTAAATTAATTTTTTTATGAAAAGTATTTTTGATGATGTCTCTAATGATTGTAGCAAAATTGTAACTAAAACCTATAGTACTTCATTTTCTTTAGCTACTAAAATGTTGTCCAAGAAAATACGTCAACACATTTATAACATCTATGGATTTGTTAGGTTTGCCGATGAAATTGTAGACTCTTTTCATGATTACAACAAAGAAATATTATTTAAAGATTTTTCGTTAGATTTAGAAAAATCTCTAAAAAATAAAATTCATTTAAATCCAATTTTAAATTCTTTTCAGGCCACTTACCACAAGTTTAACATAGATAAAGATCTTGTTGATTCTTTTATGAGTAGTATGAAGAAAGATTTATACAAAACAAAGTATATGTCAAATCAAGAATACGAGGATTATATATACGGCTCTGCTGATGTAGTTGGACTAATGTGTTTAAAAGTATTTGTAAATGGAAATACAAAAAAATATGAGGAATTAAAATCTTTTGCTATGAGACTTGGTTCTGCATTTCAAAAAGTTAATTTTTTAAGAGATTTGAAAGATGACTTTGAAGTCTTAAATAGAACATACTTCCCAAATACTGATTTAAACCAATTAGATGAAGAATCAAAAATTAAAATTATTGGCGAAATTGAAGAGGATTTTAAAGAAGGGTTAAATGGAATAAAAAAACTACCAATTGAAGCTAAATTTGGTGTTTTCATGGCATATAGATATTACAGTCAATTATTAAAAAAATTAAAAAAAACCCCGGCATTAGATATAAAAAATACTAGAATCAGAGTGCCTAATTACAAAAAAATTGAACTACTCACTAGAAGTTATGTTAAATACCAACTTAATCTATTATAAACTATTATGAATATAATTTTTTGGCTAATTACATTTTTTATCACATTTTTTACTATGGAATTTATGGCATGGTTTACACATAAATACATAATGCACGGTTTCCTTTGGAGTATACACAAAGACCATCATCATAAAAATCATGATAGTTGGTTTGAAAGAAACGATCTTTTTTTTATTTTCTATGCCGTAGTTAGTATGAGCTGTTTCTACCTTTGGAGTTATGAAGGGTTTTGGTATGGATTGCCTATTGGATTTGGAATAATGGCATACGGTGCATCTTATTTTATTGTGCATGATATTTTTATTCATCAAAGATTTAAATTTTTCAGAAAAGCTAACAACAGGTATGCTAAAGGGGTTAGAAGAGCACATAAAATTCATCACAAAAATATTGGTAAGGAAGAAGGTGAATGTTTTGGAATGTTAGTTGTTCCACTAAAATATTTTAAATAATAGTAATGTGAAATATGATTTTATTATTGCTGGGGCAGGTTGTTCAGGATTGAGTCTATTGTATAAAATACTACAAACTCCATCTTTACAAAATAAATCTATTTTAGTTATTGATAAAGATCAAAAAAAAAACAATGATAGAACTTGGTGTTTTTGGGAAAAAGACCCTGGTTCATTTGAGTCAATTGTACACGCTAGATGGAATACCTTAGAATTTATTTCCGATAACTTAAATAAGAAAGTAGACTTAGGGCCATACAGCTACAAAATGATTCAAGGAATCGATTTTTACAATTTTGTTTTTGAATATGCTAAAAAATTTAAAAATGTTATATTCTTACAAGAATCAATTACAGATATAGATTCAACATTTAATGATGCTTCAGTAATTACAAGAAAAAATACTTACTCAGCAAAATATGTATTTAATTCTACAAATTTTTTTAATCCAAAAATTAATAAACAAAATTCTTTATTACAGCACTTTAAAGGCTGGAATATTAAAACTGATAAGCCAGTCTTCAATTCAAAAGTTGGTAGACTTATGGATTTTAGTATATCACAAGAGAATGGCGCAACATTTATGTATGTTTTACCATCCTCCTCAACAGAAGCTTTAGTAGAATACACGCTATTTAGTCCAACCACACTTAAGCAAGAAACATATGTCAGAGAGTTAAAAAAATACATTAAAGAGGTGTTAAAAATTAAAAAATACACAATTGAACATGAAGAATTTGGAATTATTCCAATGTCTTTGGCAAAATTTGAACAAAATCCAAAAATGAATGTTATTAATATTGGAACTTCAGGTGGATATACTAAAGCAAGTACAGGTTATACATTCCAATTCATTCAAAAAAATGTTTGTGAAATAGTTGAGAATCTTAAAAAAGGAAATAATCCTATACAAAAACTGTCTTTTAAAAATAAAATTTATCAATGGTATGATAGAACACTAATTAATGTTTTATTATCAAACAAAATGACTGGAAAAGAAGTTTTTACAATTATGTTTAAAAAAAATTCAGCTCAAAAGATTTTAGCATTTTTAGCAAACGAAAGTACTATAATTGAAGATATTTTAATTATGAAAAACTTTCCAAAAATACCATTCTTGATTGCAGGAATAAGAAGTTTAAAGTAAAAAAAAATATAGATTATAAACTACATTTTGTAGATTATTGCTTTAACCAATTACTAAAAAATTCACACCCCTTATACTCATTAGCTATTTTAATGTAAGTATCATCAATTTTGGTATTTTGCCATTTTTCAATCTCCTTTAATTTTTTATTTTGAAGAGCTAAAGCTTGAATTTTTATATAATCTGTGGCAAAATTAGCTTCATGCTCATCAATTCGATCAGTAACTGTTAAAATTTTAAATTTAACAGGGTTTAATCTATCTTCATCTCTCAAAACTATACTCACATCTCCATCTTTTAATTTTTCAATTTGTGAATACAATTCGGGATCCATTTTTGTTAATTCAAAATTAAAATCCTGAGTCTCAGGATTTATTAATTTACCCCCCTCAAATTTAGTTTCAGTTTCATCACTAATTTCTAAAGCCACTTCAGCAAACGTCAAATCACCAGATAAAATAGTATTTCTAGCATCTTCCAGTTTTTTTGCTGCTTCAGCAATATCAAAAGGTTTTAGCTTAGGTCTTAATAATATATATCTCACATCATATTCTTGACCTCTTATTTTATCTAATATTATAATGAAATATCCAAAATCTGATTCAAATGGATCAGAAATTTCTCCTTCTCTTAATGAAAAAACTGTTTCTACGAAATTTCTATCAAAATTACCTCTTTGTTTTTTTCTATTTAAAGTTAGTTTACCTCCACTTCGTCTAGAGGCTATATCATCACTATAAAGAACTACCTTAGTTGTAAAATTTGCTCCATTATCTTCAACATCAGCTTTAAATTCTTTTAATCTATCAATAACTTTTTTCTTTTCTTCTTCTGTGGTCTTTGGAATGACAACTATTTGAGCAACTTTTAACTCAGTTCCAAAAAATGGTCTGTCATCTTTGGGAATAGAATTAAAAAACTGCCTAACCTCTTCAGGTGTTACCTCAGTTTCTTCAATGATCTTTTCTTGCATTTTCTTTGCCAACTCTGAACTTTTATTTAATTCAAACATTTCATTTCTAAGCTCCTGTTCGGAGTTTTTATTGTAATAATTAATTAGTTTTTCCATAGAACCAATCTGTTCAGCAAAAGCATCAATTTGTTGATCAACAAATGATTGAATTTCTAAACTATTGACTGTAATACTGTCTTGAATAGCATGATGTTGATATAATTTATCTTCCAATAACTTACCAAAAACTTGACATGTAGTCATATCATCTGTGGATATTCCAGAGGCTTTAAGTTGATTAAATTGTTTTTCAATATCAGAATCTAGCACAAGAAAATCTCCAACAACAGCAGCTACACCATCAATCTTATTTCTTTCATTATTAGTTGTATTGTTAACTTGAGATAATATTATATTAGAACTTAAAATTGCGATGATAAGCACATAATTCATATGTAAATATTTAATAAATTTCAAAACTTTTATTTTTAATTGCATCTTTGGTTATATCTTTTCTTAGTTGATCTATAAATACTAATTTTCTTTCATTAAGAACCATCCTCTTTAAAGTTTCTGAAACATATTCTAAGGGGGCATATTGATTAGCTTTTAGCACATCCTTTATATTAATCAAATATAAACCTAATGAGTCTTTGATTTCAACAAAATTAGATTTTTTTAACAAATATTTATTGACCTTTTTTAAATTGGGAAGCTGATAAAAAATTTCATTTTTGTTTTTCCAAATAGAATCATTTAAAGAAAATCTATTGAATTGAAAAGAAAGTGAGTCTAGGTATCTAGCATCATTTATGTTAAATCTTCGTAATTTTTTTTTAAAAAGCGAGATATCAGGATTTAAGTTAGAAATGTAAATAAACCTAATTTTAAAAAGATCTTCAGTAAGTTTAAAAGTTTCTTTATACTTTTCATATAAACTATCTAACTCAGCAGAAGTAACTTCCAAATTCATATTTTCATTAACCAGAGCATCTATATAAGAATTAATTAATATATCTCTTTTATAATCTTCCACTAAATCTTGAATTCTATTTTGGTTTTCTTCAGGAAGATTTACTAAAGCCCGTTGAATTAATAATTTATTTGCAGCCCAATTGTTGATGTAGTTGTTTAAAACCATTGTACTATCAGCAAAGTTTGTGCTATTTTCAAATATATTTTCTATTTCATTCTGTTTCAAATACTCATCTTCTACCCTAGCAACATCTGAGTTAGATTGATTATTAAAATAATTATCACATGAAAAAAACAAGAAAAATAATATTGTGTAACGCATTATTTATTTTTTATATTTTTTTTAATTTTTTTCAAAACTTTTTTATCAATAAAAATAGTTCTTTTTTCTCTTAAAGAATTAATCCATTTTTTTTCAAATAATAATTGGTAATTAGAAATTACTTCACCAGAAACCTCATCGTAGGGTTTTATAGTTTTGTCAACGTTTGCAAAAAGTGATTTATTATTGTTGTAATATTTCTTTAAAGCTAAGGTATCTTCTTTTGCTTTATTCCAAACCTCATTTGTCATTAAATCAAATAATAACAATCCATCTCTATATTCGTTATACACAAATCTGTAATTTTCATTTTCTGAGTATAAATTATTTTTATAATAATTCATCAATGACTCATTAATAAAATCTTTATATAATTCTTGAATTGGCTTATAAATAAATTGATTATTTAATGCATTATTAACAATGTAATTAGCAAAATCTAAATAATTAAGCTTAACATTATTAAAGCTAACTAATAATTTATTTTTTTCAATATTATTCGGAATTACCCAAGGGTTGTTATTGTCTGCACCTTTTAACTCATTTAAAAAAAAGGTTAAATCATTATTATAACTAACAGCGTATTTTTTCAATAATTTGTTGTAGAAAGAATTAGATATTACAGAAGATCTAGAATTATTTTTAATTTTTTTTAACAAAGAAGATTGTAATTCCTTAAAAGATTTTAACTCAGTTTTTGAATACAGCTTTAATATATGCCAACCAAATTTAGTTTGAATAGGCTTAGAAACTTGACCAACGTCTTGGAGTTCAAATGCTGCTTTTTCAAATGGTAATGAATTTAATTGCCCACTTGTAAAAGGCTTTAATTTACCACCCAGACTGGATGTTTTTTTATCATCTGAATATTTTTTAGCTAAAGATTCAAAATTTGAACCATTAACAATAGAATCATAAAGTGAGTTTATTTTTAATTCAGATTCATTATTTTTTTTTAATAACATTATATGACCAACAGTTACTTGACCTAAAGAATTTCTTACATCATTAACTTTTACTATATGAAATCCAAATCTTGTTCTAAAAGGCATAGAAACTTGATTTATATCTGTCTCATAAGCTTTTGTTTCAAAAGAATAAACCATTTTAAATGCTGAAAAATAACCAAGATTCTCAACAAAAACATTTTTACCATCGTGATATTTCTTTTTTAAATATTCTAATTTATTATTTCTAAACTCACTTCTGTAAGATAAAAGTCTATTATATATATCTAATGTATCGATACTTTCTTGATCGATTCTAATTAAAATATGATCAGCATTAATTTCTTTTTTTGTTCTTTCATAAGCTTCTTTTAGTAAAGAGTCTTGAGATTTTTTATCAAATAAATAATTAGATGCTAATTGAGCCGAATACTTATTTAACTCAGAAATATAACTTTCATTTTCGTTATATTTTTTATCATAAGCCTCCAATACCTTTAGCTTGTAATCAATATAAAGTTGCAAATAGTTGTCAATATTTTTTTGAGATTGATCAGTAATTAAATCTAGGTTTTTGTTATAAACTTTTATAAACTCTTCACTAGTTACATGATTGTCATCTACTGAAAATAAAATATCATTTACATTGTTTATTGAAAAACATAACATAGGAAAAATAAAATAGAATAAAAAGATATTTCTCATAGTTACTAAATTAATTAAATTAGAAATTATCTAGAATAATTTGGAGCTTCCTTAGTTATACTGACTCCGTGAGGATGACTTTCAACAATACCAGATGAAGTGATTCTTACAAATTTTGAAGTATTTTGAAAAGTTTGGATATCCCTTGAACCACAATATCCCATACCAGCTCTTAACCCCCCGACAAATTGATGAATACTTTCATTAAGTTTTCCTTTAAAAGGTACTCTTCCAACAATTCCCTCTGGGACTAATTTTTTCAAATCATCTTCAACATCTTGAAAATATCTATCTTTACTTCCTTGTTTCATAGCTTCAACTGACCCCATTCCTCTGTAAGTTTTAAACTTTCTACCTTCATAAATAATTGTTTCACCTGGAGATTCTTCGGTACCTGCAATCAAAGATCCTAACATTACACAATCTGCCCCAGCAGCAATTGCTTTTGAAATATCTCCAGTATATTTTATTCCTCCATCAGCAATTACAGGTATACCTGACCCTTTCAAAGCCATAGAAACTTCTATAATCGCAGATAATTGAGGGAAACCTACACCAGCCACAACTCTAGTAGTGCAAATAGAGCCTGGGCCTATACCTACTTTTACAGCATCTGCTCCTGCTTTAACTAAATACTTAGCTGCTTCTGCAGTAGCTATGTTACCTACTATAATATCTAAATTTGGAAAATTCTTTTTAATTTTTTTTAACACATCAACAACTCCTTTGGTATGTCCGTGAGCAGTATCAATGATTATTGCATCAACCTCAGACTTAACTAAGGCCTCTGCCCTTAATAAGGCATCTGAAGTTACTCCAATAGCTGCAGCAACTCTCAATCTACCATATACATCCTTATTTGAATTAGGTTTTAATGTAAGCTTTGTTATATCTCTAAATGTAATTAAACCAACTAATTTATTGCTTTTATTTACAACTGGAAGTTTTTCAATTTTATGATTTTGTAAAATAACTTCTGCTTCAAGTAAAGAAGTACCTTTAGACACGGTTATTAGATTATCGCTTGTCATAACTTCAGCAATTGGCCTATTATTATCCTTTTCAAACCTTAAATCTCTATTTGTTACTATTCCAATTAGTTTTTTATTATCATCTACAATAGGTATACCTCCAATGCTGTACTCTTTCATATATGATTTAGCGTCTGATACAGTTGAATCTAATGGAAGGGTAACAGGATCTATAATCATACCGCTTTCTGCTCTTTTTACGCGTTTGACTTTATCTGCCTGAGCTTTAATGGTCATATTTTTATGTAGAACTCCAATACCTCCTTCTTGTGCTATAGCTATAGCCATTCTACTTTCTGTAACCGTATCCATAGCTGCAGAAATTATAGGAATATTAATCGAAATGTTTTTTGAAAATTTTGTTTTAATTGATACTTCTCTTGGGAGAATTTTAGAAAAGTTTGGGACAAGTAGAACATCATCATATGTTAGACCTTCTCCGATAATTTTATTTTGGTGTGATTTCATTGCAATTAGATTGTAATTGCATGCAAATATACGATTAAATATTAACTTCTTAAGAAGATCAAAATATCTCTAAACAACCTAAATTAAAAAAGTTAAAGGAGCTAATAATTACTCCTTAACTCATAAAAATTTATACAAATTAATTATTTAGAGTAATTTTAAATAATAATTTAAAAAAAAAGTTATTTATGTATCTTTGCGCATATGAAACAGTTAAAAAACACTATTCTATTTGATAGTAAATGTAACTTATGTTCAAAGACTGTGAAAAGAGTGATGAAATTGGATAAAAATAAATTATTTACATTCATCTCTAACAAAAGTGAATATGGTAAAAACATCATATCAAAGAATAACTTGAATTCTATAACTACTGAAACTATAGTACTGTTTACCACTGAAAATAAATTCTTAATAAAATCAGACGCTGCTATTTCTATAGCTGTTAAACTGAATCCATTATTTCTAATATTTAACATACTCTTTATTGTTCCAAAAAAAATTAGAGACAGGGTTTATGACTATGTTGCAAAAAATAGATATAAATGGTTTGGAGAAAATGAAAGTTGTGATATAACTAATGAAATTTATTGAAAATTTCTAATGACAGGTTATAACAACTCTCAAAACGCAATGAATTGACATTATTAGATATTTTTTTAGTATTAAGGTAAGATAATATTTTCTCTGTAGGCATATTACCAACCAATCTATTGCTTGCCATAGGACATCCTCCAAATCCTTTAATAGCACCATCAAATCTTCTACATCCAGCATGAAAAGCACTATCTACTTTATCATACCATGAAATCGGATCTGAGTGAAGATGAGCTCCAAATTCTATATTAGTATGATTTTTTAATACCGAATTAAAAATAGATTTAATAGATTCTGGATTAGACGATCCAATAGTATCACTTAAAGATATATCATTAACACCCATTTTACTCAACTTATATACCCAGTGATTAACAATATCCAGGTTCCATGGATCTCCGTAAGGATTACCAAAACACATTGACAAATACACCACTACCTTTTTATTTACTTTTTTTGCGATAGAAATAATTTCTGCTAATTCGTACTCTGAGTCCTTAATAGTTTTATTTGTGTTTCTCATTTGAAAATTTTCAGAAATTGAAAAAGGGTAACCAAGGAAATCAATTTTTTCAAACTTTGAAGCGTTTAAAGCTCCCCTTTTATTAGCAACTATTACTAGTAATTCTGAGTTTGAATTGGATAAATCAATAGAATCAATAATACTTGAAGTATCAGAGAGTTGAGGGATAGCTTTAGGAGAAACGAAACTTCCAATGTCTACAACATCAAAACCAACGTCTACAACACTTTGTAAATAACTTAACTTAGTTTTAGTAGGAATAAAAGTCTTAATGCTTTGCATAGCATCTCTTGGACATTCGATGATTTTGACTTTATCGATCATTAAATAAAAATAAAGCTATTTTATTTAAAAATGGATCAAACTGAAAAAAGTATTACAAATCCTATAGAAATAAAAATCAATATTTGAATCCATTTCATAAATATGTGAAACAATTTAAATTCAACTAGGTATTTTGAAATCGTAGATGAAAAAAATACTATTAATAAGAAAACAATTAAAGTTGTAGACATAAATAAAGCACCTAAAACATAAAACTGATAAACAAAGCTTAGTTCAAAAGGTTCTAGAAATAAAAATGCTGGAAAGAAAGAGAAAAAGAAAAAATATACTTTAGGATTTAAAATATTCATAAAAACCCCAGTTAAAAAATTATTAACATTTGATTTCTTTTCTTTTTTTATTTTTTTAACATCAAAAGAAATAGAGGAATTAAAAACTTTTAATGCTAAAAAAAACATGTAGGAAGATCCAAACAATTTAATTATATAAAAAATATTATCATCAAATCTTATGAATTCAGATATTCCAAAAGCTACTAAAGTTGTATGAAATAAACATCCTGTCACTAATCCTAACACAGTGAAAATACCAGCCTTCTTTCCATTATACAAAGAGTTAGACAAAACAAATATATTGTCGGGTCCTGGAGATAATGCCATAAAAAAACTAGCGACAGTAAAAGAATATAAAACTTCCAAATGGGTTCAAATTATAAGTAAAAATAACAATTTTAATATTTAGTATCTTTGTGCAAAATACCTCTAATTCATGAAAAATTTATACTCAACATTAACTACATTATTTTATTTATTAATAACAATAAATTGCTATTCACAAGAAAGTCAATATTGTGCAACTCAAACTTCAGAAGAAGATATACAATTTATAAATAACAATATGGATTTAATAAGATATTATGAAAATGAATATTTTCTTCTTAAAGAAAGTAAAACATCGACTGCTTTGACCAGTATTCCTGTAAAGATTCATATTATAACTAATGATGATGGAAGTGGAGGTATTGAAATAAATGATGTTTTATCAGAACTAGACGAGGTCAACTCTTATTTTCAAAATTCTTTTGTTGAGTTTTTTGTTTGTGATGATGTAAATTATATCAACAGCTCTTCGCTTTATGATTTTGATTCTGACACTCAACAAGATTTACTTTTTTCAAACCATCAATCTGATATTTTAAATATTTACTTTGTTAATGATATTTCATTTGGTGCTGGTGGTGCATGTGGTTACACCTACTTACCTGGAAATTCTAATCAATATTATGATGCAATTGTAATGGATAACGACTGTACGACATCAACGGATGGAACTACATTAACTCATGAATTTGGACATCACCTAAATCTAATCCATACACATGGACCACAAAACGGAAGCCTTACAGATGAATTAGTTAATGGCACCAATTGTAGTGTGGCTGGAGATTTATTATGCGACACTCCTGCAGACCCTGAGCTAGGTGGTAATAATGTTAATAATGTCAATTGTCTATACTCTGTTTCTGGAACACCACCAACGGATGCACAGGGAAATTTATTTGATCCCGATACTAGTAACATTATGTCATATGCACCACAAGCATGCACTAATACTCTGAGTGATGATCAATACGCCCGCATGTATGCTGGATATCATGCTTTTAAAAACTATTATGCATGCCCATCATTAAATGTTAATTTTAATACTGAAGAAAATACAATAGATTGCGGAGAACAGTTAGTAGTTAACTTTAATGACAATAGCACAAATGCAGTAAATTGGGAATGGGATGTTGATGGAGATGATATTATAGATTACACCGAATCAAGCTTTTCTCACACCTATGAGTCACCAGGTGATTACGATGTTAGTTTAAAAATTTCTGATGGCAGTGAAACTATAACAAAAGTTTTCCCTAATTATATTAGTTTCAGTGCTAATATTTATGAAACATCTAAAATATATTTAAATGTAAGTGTGAAAAATGGAATCAATGAAAACACATGGGAGTTAAAGGATGGCTCTGGCTCAATTATTTATTCCGGTGGACCTTATGATTCAAATGGTTTATATGAACACGAATTTGACGTTGCATTGGATTGTTATGAATTTATCATGTACGACTCAGCTGGCGATGGATTAACTAATGATAGTTGGAATCTTGGCTCAGAATATTATGAGTTGCTTGACGAAAATAATGTTACTATTAAATATGGAAGGGATTTTGGATTCGAAGAATCAACGTCAATAAAAAATGAATATTTAAGCTTATCAAATCCTTTGGATGTTAATTTTATGATTTATCCAAACCCAGCTAATGATTACATCAATTTAAAAAGTGAATCAATTATTGATGGATACATAATTTACGATATAAAAGGTAGTTTAATTTCAGAAAAAATAAATAATTCAAATTATTTAAACATTTCCTTAAAAAACATTTACTCTGGTATATACTTTTTAGAAATAAAATCTGGAATACATAAAAAAACAGTCAAGTTTATAAAAAAATAAGTCTAAACTTTATTTAACAAAGCTTTATTAATTGATTTAATTAAGTTAGGTCCTTCATAAATAAAGCCAGTATAAATTTGTATTAAATCTGCACCTGCGTCAAATTTTTCTAGTGCATCTGCAACTGTATTAATACCTCCAACTCCAATTATTGGGATTGTTTTATTGCTGTTTTTTGAAATGAATTTAATTACTTCAGTAGATCTTGACGTTAATGGCTTACCACTTAGTCCTCCAAGTTCGTTTTTATTTACTGATTTTAAATTATCTCTGTTAATGGTAGTATTGGTTGCAATTATTCCATCCAATCCAGTATCCTTAACAATAGAAATAATGTCTAGTAATTGGTTATTATTTAAGTCTGGTGCAATTTTAAGTAAAATTGGTTTAGGTTTAGTTTTATTACGGTTAATTGAAATTAAAGAATTAATTAACTTTGTTAGTGGTTCTTTTTCCTGTAAATCTCTTAAATTTGGAGTGTTGGGAGAACTTACGTTTACAACAAAATAATCAACATAATCAAATAGCATATTAAAACTAGTAACATAATCATCGATAGCTAAATAGTTGGGAGTAATCTTATTTTTCCCAATATTACCCCCAATTAATGTACTTTTATTTTTTTTTAAATTTTCAATTACCTCTTCTACTCCAACATTATTAAAACCCATTCTATTAATTATAGCAGAATCTTCTACCAGCCTAAAAAGTCTTTTCTTTGGATTACCTGATTGAGGTTTGGGAGTAACTGTTCCTATTTCAATAAAACCAAAACCAAAACTAGTTAACTCTTCGTACAATTGAGCATTTTTATCAAATCCAGCAGCTAATCCAACAGGGTTCTTAAATTTTATTCCAAATAATGATTTTTCAAGTCTGGAATCATCAATTATATAAAATTTACTTACCAAAAATTTAACAAAAGGAAACTTGAACAAAATTTTAATTGAAGAAAATATAATATTATGTACTTTTTCAGGATCAATTAAAAAAAGAACAGGTAAAATAATTTTTTTATACATTATTATATTTTAGATATACAAAAGTAAAATAAAAACAATGAACTAGAAAGTATGCAAGATAGTTCTTGCCAGTTATTATTTAGATACATAATTTTGAGAAAAATGATATTAAATGTTAGATGAAAAAAAAATAATAAATCGCTTTATCTCTTATGTAAAAATTGACTCTCAGAGCGACCCTGGCTCAAACAGTACTCCGAGTACAAAAAAACAATGGAATATTGCAAATAAATTAGTGCAAGATTTAAATGACATTGGTTTAAGTGATGTTTCAATTGATAAAAATGCCTATATATATGCAACTCTTCCATCTAATATGAACAAAAAGTGCCCGACAATTGGTTTTATATCACATTTTGATACGTCTCCAGATTTTTCAGGAACAAATATTAATCCACAAATAATTAACAATTACGATGGAGGGGATATCATATTAAATAAAAAAAAGAATATCATTTTATCATCAGAATATTTTAAAGAAATAAAACAATACAAAGGTCAGACTATTATAACTACTGACGGAAACACTTTACTAGCTTCCGATGACAAAGCAGGAGTTTGTGAAATCATTTCAGCTATGGAATATTTGATTAATAATCCAGAAATTAAACATGGTGATATAAAAATTGGATTTACCCCTGATGAAGAAATTGGAAGGGGAGCTCATAATTTTGATGTTAAAAAATTTGGTGCAGATTGGGCTTACACAATGGACGGAAGTCAAATAGGTGAATTAGAATATGAAAATTTTAATGCTGCATCGGCTTTAATAAAAATTAAAGGAAGAATTGTTCACCCTGGCTATGCTAAAGGTAAACTTATCAATTCAATGTATTATGCAAGTGAATTTATTAGTAAAGTACCTTTAAATGAATCTCCAGAAAAGACTGATGCATATGAGGGATTTTATCATTTAACTTCAATTAAAGGACTAGTAGAAGAAACAGAGTTACAATATATTATTAGAGATCATGATTTTAATAAATTCCAAGAAAGAAAGAATTTTCTAACTAAGCTAGTAGAATTTGAAAATAAAAAATTTAATGATAGAATATATGAGATTAAAATTAAAGATCAATATTACAATATGAAAGAAAAGATTGAACCGCATATGCATATTGTAGACATTGCAGAAAAAGCAATGATATCATTAGGTATCAAACCAATTATTAAACCTATTAGAGGAGGTACAGATGGCTCTCAACTAAGCTATATGGGGCTTCCTTGTCCAAATATATTTGCTGGTGGCCATAATTTTCATGGTAAATATGAATATCTTCCTGTCAATAGTATGATTAGTGCGATAAAAGTTATTTGTAAAGTTTGTGAGATAACAGCTTCAAAAAATAAGTATTAATGAAAATATTAAAATTTGTTTTATTAAGTACTTTGCTGTTGACAATTACTTTAGTTATTTTTTTTAGCCAAAAAGATATTCCTTTAAACAAACTAAAAGAAAAATATACAAATTCATATTCTTCATTTATTGATATAGGTGGAACAAATGTACATTATAGAGACGAAGGTGTCTACAATGATTCAATTCCAATTATACTTATTCATGGTACTGGCTCTAGTTTACATGCATATGATATATGGACTAAAACCTTAAAAAAAACTAAGCGTGTAATTAGGATGGACCTACCTGCTTTTGGATTAACTGGTCCTTTTTTAAACAAAGATTACTCCATATCAAATTATACAACTTTTTTAGTTGAATTTTTAGATAGTTTAAACATAACGCAATGCATTTTGGTGGGTAACTCTCTTGGTGGAGAAATTGCTTGGAGATTTGCACTTCAAGAAACAGTAATAGCAAAAAAACTTATTTTAATAGATCCAGGTGGATACCCAGTAAAATCTAAAAGTGTTCCAATAGCATTTAAATTAGCAAGGGTTCCAGTGCTAAACAAGCTACTAACTTATATTACCCCCCGTTTTCTTGTAAGGTCTAGTATTGAAAATGTTTATTTTGATAAATCAAAAGTTTCAGATTCACTTGTAAATAGATACTTTGATTTAACTCTAAGAAAAGGAAATCGCGAAGCAATTGTAGATAGGCTAAAAGTTTCTACAACTTTAACAAATCGAACTAACACACATGCTAGCGTAAAAAAAATAAAACAACCAACCCTAATAATATGGGGTAATGAAGATCAATTAATTCCTATAGAAAATGCATATAAATTCAAAAATGACATTTCAAATTCTAAATTAATAGTAATGCAAGAAACTGGACATGTTCCGATGGAAGAAAGGCCCTCAGAGAGTTTAAAACCTGTTATTGATTTTCTAGATAACTAGAAATTTATATTTACGCTTTAGGTTTCTTTAACTTTTCAGTCAAGTCCATAGAAATAGCTTGACGATCAAATTTTATTTTGCCAGCCTGAGTCTCGATAATACAACTTTCATCCTTATCATTTATTTCAAAAACCTTTCCATACATACCACTTTTTGTTATTATTCTATCACCTCTTTTTAATGATGAGGCGAACTTTTTCTCATTTTTAGCTCTAGTCATTGGAGGTCTGATTATAAATAAATAGAATACTAAAAGTAGTGCAAACGGAAAAATGTAATCCATAATGATATATACTATTGGTTTATTTTAGGTAAAAGAGGTTGCTTTACAGATCTTGGATTATTAATAAATGCAGATATTCTAACTGTTTCTCTTCCTTTTTTTGTATTGGCAGTTACTGTTACTGTTTTAGAAACTTTATTGGCTCCTTTACCATTAAATTTAACTGTAAATTGAGAAGATTCTCCTGGTGATAAAGGCTGTCTACTCCAACCTTGGGGTACTGTGCAGCCACAAGTACTTTTAATGTCGGTAACTACCAAAGGAGTGTCTCCAGTGTTTGTGTAACTGAAAGTAGTCTCTTGAGCTTGACCATCATTAATAGTACCAAAGTCATGTGAAGTTTTGTTAAAAGTCATTTCAGCAAAATTTGTTGCAACAGCATCTCTCTGAGAAGCGACCTCTACATTTTTAGTTTCAACTTTACTAAAAGGATCATTACCACAAGATGTTAATAAAAAGGCAACTGTAAATGCTACAAAAAAACTTGTAGCTGATGTTATAAAAATATTTTTTTTGATTTTCATTATATGATGTATTTGTTTTTAATTATG
>JABHBC010000217.1 GCA_018674025.1 Flavobacteriaceae bacterium | reverse complement strand
GTAGTAAAAGTGACCTTCCTGTGATGCAATGTGCTATAGATATTTTACAAGAATTTAATATTAAAATTGAGGTTGATATAGTTTCAGCGCACAGAACTCCAAAAAAAATGTTTGAATATGCAGAAAGTGCAAAAAAAAGAGGGTTAAAAGTAATTATAGCGGGAGCTGGTGGAGCAGCACATCTTCCTGGAATGGTAGCCTCGATTACAACTCTGCCTGTTATCGGTGTTCCTGTCAAATCTAGTAATTCATTGGACGGTTGGGATTCAATTTTATCTATTTTACAAATGCCTAATGGAGTACCGGTTGCCACAGTTGCACTAAATGCATCTAAGAATGCTGGTATATTGGCAGCACAAATAATAGCCTTAACAGATAAAAGTATTGCAACAAAAATAGACCAATACAAATCTGGTTTAGAAAAGAAAGTAATAGATTCTTCAAAAACTTTATAATTAATATGAATGTTTTATTTAGTGATTTTGATTATGCACCTTTTAATCAAATAAAAAATTCTGATTATTTAACTTCAATCAGACATGGTATTAATGAATTAAAATCTGAAATTGACACTATTTTAAGTAATAAGAATACTACATTCAAAAACACAATCGAAGCACTAGATTATTCAGGCTTAAAGTTGGACAGAATAACATCAGTTTTTTTTAATATTAATGCAGCTGAAACATCTAAAGAAATTCAAGATATTGCAGTCACCTTATCTCCAGAACTAAGTGAATTAAAAAATTATATTTTACTAAATGATAAGTTATATAAAAAGGTAAAAACTGTTTATAATTTAACAAATAAAAATAGTTTGTCAAATGAAGAAAACACCTTATTAGAGAATACCTACAAGTCATTTCTAAGAAACGGAGCAAATTTGTCAAATAAAGATAAAAATAAGCTAAGGAAATTAGATATAATGTTAGGTAAACTTTCACTGAATTTTGGTCAAAATTTACTAAAGGAAACAAATGAATACGAGCTACTTATTTCTGATGAAAAAAAACTAGATGGTCTTTCTCACGACCACAAAGAAGCAGCTAAAATGCTAGCGAAGTCAAAAAATAAAAAAGGATGGTTATTCACTCTTGATTATCCTAGTTTTTCTGCACTTATAACTTATTGTAAAAATCGTTCATTAAGAAAAGAAATTACAATTGCTTTTGGTCAAAGAGCTTTTAAAAATAATGAATCTGATAATCAAAAGGTAATTCTTGAAATTATTAATCTTAGGTATCAAAAAGCAATACTTTTAGGTTATAAATCTTATTCGGAATATGTTCTTGAAGAAAGAATGGCAAAAAACACAAAAAATGTAATGAATTTTTTAGAGGATTTAGTTGAAAAAGTTAAACCTATAGCAAAAAAGGAATTTAAAGTGTTAGAAAATTATGCAAAATCTATAGATAATATTGATAATTTGGAAAAATGGGACATAAGTTTTTATACAGAAATGTACAAGAAACACAAATATGATGTTGATCAAGAGAAATTAAAACCTTATTTCAGTTTGACCAATGTTTTAAATGGTGCCTTTGAGATAAGCAATAAATTGTATGGTTTAAACTTTAAAAAAAATTCAACTATTGATACATATAATGATGAAGTAAACACATATGAAGTTAAAGACGAAAAAAATAATTTTATAGCACTTCTTTACACAGACTTTCACCCTAGAAAAGGTAAACGTGGAGGTGCATGGATGACTTCATATAAGCCTCAATATATTTTTAAAAATAATAATCAAAGACCACATATTTCAATAGTTTGTAATTTCACTAGACCTATAAAAAATAAACCCTCGTTATTAACTTTTAATGAGGTAACAACTTTATTTCACGAATTTGGACATGCATTGCACGGAATTTTAGCAAATACAAAGTTCAAAAGCTTATCAGGGACGAATGTTTCATGGGATTTTGTAGAATTACCTAGTCAAATATTTGAAAACTGGTGTTACGAAGAGGAAGCTTTGAATATTTTCGCATTTCATTATAAAACCAAGAAATTAATTCCAATAGAATTAATAAATAAAATAAAGGAGAGTGCTAATTACAATCAAGCTAGTCAAACTCTGAGACAATTAAGTTTAGCCATTTTAGATATGAACTGGCATAATATTAATCCAATAAAAATCAAAAGTGTAAAAGAATATGAACACAAGATTCTTAAAAAACTCACTTTCATCAAGGATTTAAATGTAACATGTACAAGCACAAGTTTCTCACACATTTTTCAAGGTGGTTATTCCTCTGGTTATTACAGTTACAAATGGGCTGAAGTATTAGATGCTGATGCATTCGAATATTTTAAAGAAAAAGGAATCTTTAATAAAAGCATTGCTTCAAAATTCAAAGACAACATTTTATCCAAAGGTGGAACACAAGATCCTATGGATTTATATATTAAATTTAGAGGTCGAAAGCCTAAGATAAATGCCTTATTAAACAGAGCTGGAATATCATAAAATAATATATAATAATAACCACAAAATAGGTAATGACTCTACCCAAAAAGAAGAGAAATATATTGACTGATTTTCTTTAGATTTTAGAATTAATGTGAACGTAGTTAAGCAAATCCCTGAATTAATTAAAATAGATTTAAAGCTTATGAAATTTAAAATTAGATATTGAATACAATCTAGTATCATAAAAATTAATAATATACAAAACCCTAAGACTTTAGTGTTTTTTACCCCAATTATTTGAGGAATTGTACGCAGTTGTTTGCAATCAGAGTTTAAGTCTCTTATTTCAAAAGGAAAAATAGTTGCAATAACAAAAATTAATACTTGTACAAAGAAAATTAAAAAACTAATATCTAATTTTTCTGAAAAATTTATAATTGGAAAAACAACTATTAAAAG
>JABHBC010000216.1 GCA_018674025.1 Flavobacteriaceae bacterium | reverse complement strand
TAAATGAAATTGATAAAAAAAGTGGTGTTATTACACATTCATCTGGTAATTTTGCTCAAGCATTAGCATTAGCTTCAAAAAATCAAAATATCAGTTCACATATAGTAATGCCTAAAAATGCACCAAAATTCAAAAAAAATGCAGTACTTAAAACTACCGATAATTTAATTGAATGTAATTCAACTCTAGTTGATAGAGAAAAAACTACTACTAACCTCCAAGCTAAATATAATCTATCTTTTATTCACCCTTCTAATGATTTGGATGTTATATTAGGAAATTCTACAGTTGTGTCTGAATTAATTCAAGATATCCCTGAACTTGATTATATACTATGCCCTGTTGGAGGTGGGGGACTTATAGCTGGGTCAGCTCTATCATGTAATGCGTATTCGAATAAATGTGAAGTAATAGGAGTTGAGCCACTAAATGTAAATGATGCCTATAGATCTTTGAAATCTAAAAAGATTGAGTATAATTTGAATACGGACACAATTGCTGATGGGTTAAGAACTAATTTAGGAGATATTAATTTTCCTATCATATTAGATTATATAGAATCAATTATTTGTGTAGATGAAGATGAGATTATTAGCGCTATGAAATTAATTTATGATAAACTAAATATATTAATAGAACCCTCCAGCGCTGTGGCTTTTGCAGGAGTTTTAAAAGAAAAAGAAAAATTTAAGGAAAAGAAAGTTGGAGTTATCCTTTCAGGTGGTAATGTTGACTCTAAGAAATTACCTTTTTAAAAATATTTTCCCATATTATTTTTCTAATAAACACCCCCTCTTTTTCACTAACCATTCTCTTTTTTGCACTAAATACTGCAATTATGTATCCAATTTTAATAAATATTAGATATGTAATACTTCTAAGGTTATATGCCCTTTTTATAGCAGATAATAAACTTAAAACAATGCCAAACCTCATCTTATAGAGCGCTTCACCCTGTAAATATTTAGCACTTTTATTATAATTTAACCCTGTAGGTTTTAGATGCTTTACAATTAGATTTTCATTAGTTACCACCTTCCATTTATTGTATTTTGCTAATAAAACATCTACTGTGTCCCATCCAATAGACTCTTTTAAACCACCTATTTCTTTAAAGCATTCTTTTTTGTAAGATTTAATAGGTCCTCTTACATGTTTTTTAGAGGATACTTTTTCAAATATCCATTTATCATTTTTTTTGATATGTAAAATACCAGAAACCATTCCAACTAATGGATCTTTATTGTATTCTAAGATTACTTTTTCTAGATAATTTTTTGGTAAAATTATATCTGCATCGAATTTACATATTATGTCATAATTTGAGTCCATAATCTTTAACCCTTGATTAAATGCATTGATTACTTTTTTTCCTGGAATATGATTATTATTTGAATTTATATCTATCTTACTTATCCAGCTATATTCTTTTAAGTAAATATCAATTTTTGAAGAACTTTTGTCAGTTGAATTATCATTTACAAGAAGTAATTTTTTTACAGGATAAGATTGTTCAACAATTGATTTTACAGTTGATTCTATATACTTTTCTTCATTGTGAAAAGGGATTATTATATATACATCCATAACTATGTTGTTAAATGTAAATTAGCTAATTATTAAAGATTATCAAATTCTTTAGAATATGTTTCTTCATTATTAGCTCTTTTTTCACTCCAAGATATTTCTTTAGGTTTTCTTACTGCATAAACCATATAATATCGAGGAAAAAATAATCTTAAAATTGGTCTAAACCCTACTTTTTTTGCTGGATTAGTCCACTTTTTTCTAGAAACTATTTCCCAGCCTGATTTCTCAAGTAGCCAATCAAATTGCCAATCTTCAAATTCGTGATAATGTCTATCCCATTTATCATTAGAGTTTTTATAGGCACTGGAAAACCATAATTTTAATGGTATACTTGCAATTAATTTATCCGCTTTAATTTCTTTTAATACATTAAAAGGAGCAACTAGATGTTCAAATATTTCAAATGCTGTTACAGTTGTAGCATTAGATTTGTGAACTGAGCTAAACTCTATATCTAAGTCTTCTCCGTGAGTATTTGAAACAGTATAATTGTTTTCTTTCATAATTTTAGAAAACGGATTTGCAACACCCAGATCTAAAATTTCATCGTTTGTATCAATATACTTTTTTAGAAATTCTAATGTAATTCGATATCTTTTATGGGGATAATTATTTTTATACATTAGTATTGATATACGATGGCATTTATATGCATTCCAGCTCCAACACTAGCAAACATTATAATGTCTCCTTTAGATAAATTATGTGGTTTTAATTTGTCTTTTCTTACAAGATCAAACAATGTGGGTACTGTAGCTACAGAACTATTACCGAGTTTATGAATATTCATTGGCATAATATTTTCAGGAACTTGCAATTTATACAACCTGTAAAATCGTTTTATTATGGCTTCATCCATTTTTTCATTAGCTTGATGAATAAATATTTTTTTTAAATCTTCAATTTTATAATTACTCTTGTCTAAGCAACTTTTCATAGCGGCTGGTACATTAGTTAATGCAAACTCATAAATTTTTCTTCCGTGCATTTTTATGAATCTGGAATCATTCCCACTATTAGCGTTGTAAGACTCTCCAAAAAACAAATAATAAATTTCATCAGTTGTGTATGACGCAGATTCGTGAGCAATTATTCCCAAATTATTTTTGGAAGACTCTAAAATAGTTGCTCCAGCTCCATCAGCATAAATCATAGAGTCTCTATCGAATTTGTCAACAACTCTTGAAAGAGTTTCTGATCCAATTACCAAACATTTTTTTGCTATTCCAGATTTAATAAAACTATTTGCTTGAATAACTCCTTCGACCCAACCTGGACATCCAAACAAGATATCATAAGCTACACATTTTGGATTTTTAATTTTCAATAAATGTTTTACTCTAGCAGCTAGACACGGTAACATATCACTTTGATCAGATGTTGGTTTAACATCTCCAAAATTATGTGCAACTATTATATAATCTATTGTTTCTTTATCAATATTAGCATCTTTAATTGCTTTTTCAGCTGCTAAATATCCAAGATCAGATGAGTTTAAATTATCATTTGCATATCTTCTTTCTTTTACACCTGTGATTTCTTTTAGTTTGTTTATTACACTACTTATCTCTGATTCAACCTTAGACCCATCCACATTATAAAATGTATGATTGCTGAAATCATTATTTTTTTTAAGAACTTTTGGTATATAACTGCCAGTACCTGTAATTTTTACATTCATGAATATAATTTTGAAATAGCTTAATAGATTATTTTAAACTACAATCTAAGTATTTTTTTTGAAACAATTACTCTGTGTAGGATTCTATTGGCGCACAACTACAAATCAAGTTTCTATCGCCATAAGCATCATCAACTCTTCTGACTGAAGCCCAAAACTTATTATCTTTAGTGAAGTCTAATGGGTATGCAGCTTGACTTCTAGAGTAATTGAAGTCCCATTTATCGGCTGTAACCATCTCTAAAGTGTGGGGTGAGTTTTTTAATATATTATTTACATCATCTATATTACAACTGTCAATTTCTTTTCTTATTTCTAACATTGCATTACAAAATCGATCAAGCTCATCTTTACTTTCACTCTCTGTTGGTTCTATCATCATAGTTCCTGCTACAGGGAAAGAGACTGTTGGGGCATGGAATCCATAATCCATTAATCTTTTAGCTATATCTGTAACTTCGATACCATTTGATTTAAAAGGCCTACAATCAATAATCATTTCATGTGCAGCTCTACCATTCTCTCCAGAATATAATACTTCATATTTGCCAGATAATCTTTCTTTTATATAGTTTGCATTCAGAATAGCCATTTTGGTCGAATTTGTAAGTCCACTACTGCCTAACATTTTTATGTAACCATAAGAAATTAAACATGCCAAAGCTGATCCAAATGGCGCAGAAGATATTGATTCAATAGCTTTTTCTCCACCAGTCTTTATTATTGGGTTTGAGGGTAAAAAAGGCGCTAGTTGTTTGGCAACACATATAGGACCAACTCCAGGCCCACCACCTCCATGAGGTATGGCAAATGTCTTATGAAGATTAAGATGGCAAACATCTGCTCCGATAGCAGCTGGGTTAGTTAAACCAACTTGTGCATTCATGTTAGCTCCGTCCATATAAACTTGTCCTCCGTTATCGTGAATAATAGTTGTTATTTCAACTATGTCTGCTTCAAATACTCCATGTGTAGAAGGGTAAGTGATCATTAGGGCAGCTAAGTTATCTTTATGCTCTATGGCTTTAGCTTTGAGGTCTTTAATATCTATGTTTCCATCTTCTGATGCTTTGGTTACAATCACCTTCATGCCTGCCATTACAGCACTAGCAGGGTTAGTACCGTGTGCTGAGGAAGGTATAAGACATATATTTCTGTTTTGATCACCGTTATCTTCGTGATATGCTCTTATTACCATTAATCCGGCAAATTCTCCTTGAGCTCCAGAATTTGGTTGTAACGAAGTCGCAGCAAACCCTGTGATTGTAGTTAACTGATTTTCAAGTTTTTTTAAAATATATTCATACCCCTTTGCTTGAAATTTTGGAGCGAATGGATGAATGTTTATCCATCTGTTCCAACTCAATGGAAGCATCTCAACTGCTGCATTTAATTTCATGGTACAAGAACCTAATGGTATCATTGAATGGGTTAATGATAAATCTTTTCTTTCCAAAGATTTGATATACCTCATTAATTCAGATTCAGAATGGTACTTACTAAAAACACTGTTGGTTAAAAATTCAGTTTTTCTTATTAATGTCTTAGGGATATTTGTTCTATCACTTACAACTAAAATTTCATCCGTTTTAGATTTTAAGGCAGTAGAAAAAATTGAAACAATAGTGTTTAAATCTTCAATTGAGGTTGTTTCATTAATACTTATAGATACTGTGTTTTTGTCAGGATAATAAAAATTTACTTCTTTAAAGTTAGCTTCATTTTTAATTTTTTCAATATCAATGCTTATTCGAATAGTATCAAAGAAATTACTATTTAGCTGTTTTAAGCCCAATGAGGTTAATTTCTCAGCTAAAACACAAGTACCATTATGAATTTTTTTAGCAATATCTGTTAATCCTTCTGGACCATGATATACCGCATACATTCCTGCCATAACTGCAAGTAAAACTTGTGATGTACATATATTGGATGTGGCTTTATCTCTTTTTATATGCTGCTCTCTTGTTTGTAAAGCCATTCTAAGGGCTCTATTGCCATCTACATCTAAAGTTACTCCGATGATTCTTCCAGGAATATTTCTTTTGTATTCATTTTTAGTGGCAAAGTATGCTGCGTGAGGACCTCCATAACCTAATGGAATACCAAACCTTTGAGTGGTTCCAACCACAACATCTGCGCCAAAACTACCTGGTGATTCTAAAAGAGTTAAACTTAAAATATCTGCTGCAACCGCTATTTTTATATTGTTGTGGTTACAGTTCTTTATAAATGAGGAGCTGTCAACAATAGTTCCATCAGCACATGGATATTGAATGAATGCACCAAAAAATTCATCAGAATTGAAATTAAATTTGTTTTCATCGTCTAATATCAGTTCAATTCCAAGTGGAGTAGATCTTGTTTTTAATAAAGATAGTGTTTGAGGGAATATATTTTTCGAAACAAAATATTTGTTTATGTTATTTTTTTTCTGGTCTCTTGATCTAACAGCAAACAACATTGTCATAGCTTCTGCAGCAGCAGTACTTTCGTCTAGTAGAGATGCGTTTGCTAATTCCATCCCTGTCAGGTCAGACACAACAGTTTGGAAATTTAACAAAGCTTCTAATCTTCCTTGAGCTATTTCTGCTTGATAAGGAGTGTAAGCAGTATACCAACCTGGATTCTCAAGAATGTTTCGTTGAATAACAGCAGGTAAATAAGATCTGTGATACCCTAAACCTATATATGTTTTATATACTTTGTTTAAATGAGATATCTTTTTTAAGTGCATTAAGTATTCAGACTCACTTAAAGGAGACTCTAGATCAAGACCATTTTTTAATCTGATATTTGAGGGAATAGTTTCTTCAATCAAATTTTCAACTGAACTAGCTTTGACAGTTTTGAGCATTTCATTCACATCAGACTCTCTTGGTCCAATATGTCTTCTAGAAAAAGATTCTTTATTCATCTAATTTTTTTCAAATTATATGGGTGTAAAAGTAATTAATAAATGATATTTTTATGGTATTAATATTTATAAAAAAATGTTAATTAATTAAACAACTTATTAACATTAAAAACTTAATTATAAAATTCTTTAATTTCTATATAAACTCTAGTCTGCATGTTTCGTTAGCCGTAGTTTGTTTTCAACTTATAACACTTCTAAAATTTGATATAAATATAGACTACATTTTACTTATTTATTCTTTTTGTTTATGTTTTACTGGCTACAACTTCATTAAATATTTTGAAATTGTTTTTTTTAAAACAAAAAAACATAGTACCAACTTAAAATTAATTTATTTTTTAACTGTTATTTCAACACTAATTTGTGTAATGATAACAACTAAATTAACTGGTGAAATGTTAGTTTTACTCTTTTTAATGAGTTTACTAACACTGTTTTATTGTTTTCCATTTAATTCAGTAAATAAAAATTTGAGAAAAACACCAGGTCTAAAAATTTTTATTGTGGCTACAGTTTGGAGTCTTTTAATAGTTGTTTTTCCAATTATAAATTTTTCAGAAAAATTAGATATTAGT
>JABHBC010000215.1 GCA_018674025.1 Flavobacteriaceae bacterium | reverse complement strand
TGGTAACTAGTTTTATAACCTTTATTTATATAAATTCTTTTATAACAGTAGGCATCATTTAATTCTAACCATTCTTCTTTACCCCAAGGCTTATGAACTGTTTTTATATTACCCATTTACTTGTTGATTAATCCATTTAAAAGTTAATTCCATCCCTTCATAAAGTGGTTGTGATGGTCCCCACCCCATTTTTTCTTTGTAGAGTTTATTATCGGAGTTGCGTCCTCTAACTCCCATAGGGCAAGAAAAACCATACTTGTCTATAAAATCTTGACCATCTATGTTATTAATTTTAATATCTTTTTCAGATATATCAATTGCCATCTGAGCTAATTGGTTGATGGTGACCATTTCTTCGGAGCCAATATTTACAGGTCCCATAAATTCTTCTTGTCTCATAAAACGAAGTACTGATTCTAGACAATCATCAATATAAAGGAAGGAACGTGTTTGTAAACCATCTCCCCAAACTTCCATCTCACCTTTTGATTCGGATGCTTTTCTGCACATAGCAGCAGGTGCTTTTTCCTTACCATCTTTCCAAGTTCCCATTGGACCAAAAATATTATGGAAACGAGCTACACGTACATCAAGTCCATAATTTCGATTAAATGCTAAAAATAAACGCTCACTAAACAATTTTTCCCACCCATATTCTGAATCGGGTTTTGCAGGGTAAGCACTTGATTCTTCACAATTAGGATTATCGGGATCTAATTGATTATATTCTGGGTACATACAGGCTGAAGAGCTATAAAATACTCGTTTAACTGATTTTTTAGCTGCTTCAAAAACAACATTTAAATTTATTAAGGCTGAGTTGTGCATTACATTAGCATCATTATCACCTGTAAAAATATAACCAGCACCCCCCATATCAGCTGCTAATTGGTAGACTTCATCAAATGCCTTTTCCTTATCATCTTCAGAGCTTTGAATAGGAGAAAACATTACTAGGGATACAATTTTAGGATCTCTTAAATCACCTGAGATATATTCGTGGCAAATTTCATTATGATCCCAAAATTCATGTTCTTCTTTAATATCTACTACACGAACCCAAAAACCCTCATTTTTAAGCCGTTTTGCAAGGTGACCACCAATAAACCCACCCCCACCTAATATTAATGCTGTTTTTTTTATATCTGTTTTTTTCATATCTGTTTTTTTCATATTGTGTTATATAACTGATTTTGTTTTTCTTGTTTTTCTATGGTTTTTTCATGGATTAAGGCAAATAAAGGATCAGCAGGCAATTCAGACACTGTTTTATAACCTGTAATAATTTCATGTACAGGCCTTTCCCATCGTATTTCTTCTTTATTTTTAAGAATTCGATCTTGATAATCAGGCCAATTTACCCAACCATTTTCATTTACATTCCATCTCCATTGTTGTATATGCTGTTGAGTAATCCCTTCAACAGTGTTTACTCTAGGAACTCTAAACATTTCTACATTACTATTAGTTTCTAGAATATCAGGTAATTGATTTATAAATTCTTCAGTCAACATTTCATCGGCGTCTATCTGAAAAATATAATCTCCATTACATTCCTTTTTTAAACTATTTTTTAACTCAGAAAAGTTTTTATTAAATGTAATAGCATAGAAATTAATAGGATTGGAATTATAAAATTCCTCTAAAAAATTTCTCAATTCTTCGGGACCATTATTATCCCAAAATACAACTATTTCGTCTTGTTCTCTAGAATGTTTTACTAAAAAATTAAGTAAACGTTTAGTTTCTTCTACTTCGTTATAGCAAGTAATTGCGTAACTAATTCTCATTGTAATGTTTTTCTAAAAATTCTAAAACTTGATCTTTAGCATCATGTTGGTTTGTTGTGTTTTCAACAATTTCTACAACTTTATGGGCTATTTCTCTTAAAACCAAATCCATTATTCTTCAATTTCTTGTTTATCAAATATACCAATAAAATCTAAGGCATCCACGAAATCTTTTTCATCATAGTGGGTAATTGTCGACATATCCATCCGCCATTCATAAAACTCTCCTTTTTTATTAGGAATAGGATATTTTTCCTTTTCCTCTTCTTTTACAGGTACTGCTTTTACTGATGACCATCTCCAATCACTTGCTTTAGTTCCATTTGCAAACACCATTCCTTTAGAGGGTAAATTAATAACAGTAGGCATCCAAATTTTTCCTTCATCATCTTCTCCCATTAGTTCTTTATACAAATCTGGGAGTGTTTCCATTTGTTGTTCGAAAAATTCTTCTCCTTTTTTCATTAAAGTGTTAGTTTGAAAACCACACCCATAACACATATAGTTAGTAATAGATTCATTTACTTCTTGGACATAACAAGCATCCCCTTCGCATCTCTCACATTTAATCAAATTGTCGTAACTCATAATTAAAATTATTTTATAACTGCCAC
>JABHBC010000214.1 GCA_018674025.1 Flavobacteriaceae bacterium | reverse complement strand
GGAGCAACATTAGATACAATTCATTATGCTACTGATGTAATTATAAACGAAGTTAATTCTGTTAATGATAACCCAATAGTATTTTATAAAGAAGATAAAATTATTTCAGGTGGAAATTTTCATGGACAGCCTCTCGCTTATGTATTAGATTTTTTGAAAATTGCAATTTCTGAGATTGGAAATATTTCTGAGCGTAGGACATATAATTTAATTTCAGGTCAAAGAAATTTACCAGCATTTTTAGTTGATAATCCAGGCTTAAACTCAGGGTTTATGATTCCTCAATATACTGCTGCAAGTCTTGTTAGTTTAAATAAACAATTATCATCTCCCTCCAGTGTAGATTCTATAGTTTCATCAAATGGGCAAGAAGATCATGTTAGTATGGGAGCTAATTCGGCTATACTACTCTTTGATATTGTCGAAAACGTTAAGAAAATATTATCCATAGAACTTTTCAATGCTGCTCAAGCATTAAATTTAAAAAAACCATTACATTCCTCCGAGTCCATAAATGACTTTATTGGTTTGTATAGAAATAAAGTAGCATTTATTTCTGAAGATAAAGTAATGTCAAAAGAAATAAACTCTAGCTTAGAGTTCTTCGAAAGCTACAATGTTACAGATAGAATATTTACTTTTTAGTAGTCTTCTTTTTGCTAAGTGTTTTAAGAACTAATTTAGTCTTGTCTTTATTCAAATCAACTTTTATAACATCCCCTGTTTGAACTTTAGATTTCATTATTTCTTCTGCTAATTCATCTTCTAAGTATTTTTGAATAGCTCTTTTAAGAGGTCTTGCTCCATATTGTTTGTCAAAACCTTTTTCAGCTATAAAATCTTTCGCTTTTTTACTTAATTTGATTTCATAACCTAGCTCATTAGTTCTTATAAATAATTTCTCTAACTCAATATCAATAATCTTGTTAATATGATCTAGCTGAAGATTATTAAATATAATCACATCATCAATTCTATTTAAAAATTCAGGTGCGAAAGCTTTCTTTAAAGCATTAATAATAACACTTTTTGAGTTGTTTCCTTCTTGATTTATTTTAGCACTTGTTCCAAAACCAACACCATTACCAAAGTCCTTCAATTTTCTAGCGCCAACATTTGAGGTCATAATGATTATTGTATTTGTAAAGTCAATCTTTCTGCCTAAACTATCAGTTAGAAAACCATCGTCTAGAACTTGTAAGAGCATATTAAATACATCTTGGTGTGCTTTTTCAATTTCATCTAATAACACAACTGAATAAGGTTTTCTTCTAATTTTTTCTGTTAATTGTCCACCTTCTTCATATCCTCCATATCCAGGAGGAGCGCCTATTAGTCTAGATATAGCAAATTTTTCCATGTACTCACTCATATCAACTCTAATTAATGCATCCTCAGAATCAAATAATTCTTTTGCTAAGACCTTAGCAAGTTGAGTTTTACCAACACCAGTTTGACCTAAAAATATAAATGAACCAATTGGTTTGTTAGGGTCTTTTAATCCAGCTCTGTTTCTTTGTATTGATTTAACTACCTTTAAGACTGCATCATCTTGACCAATTACTTTATTCATTATGATTTGAGGTAGTATAGATAATTTGTTGCTTTCACTTTGTTTTACTCTGTTTAATGGAATGCCAGTCATCATTGAAACTACGTCAGCTATATGCTCTTCATTGACAATTTCTTTGTTATTTTCACATTCTTTTTCCCAAGATTTTTGTGCTGATAGTAAATTGTTTTCTAATAATTTTTCGTCATCTCGAAGTTTAGCAGCTTCTTCATATTTTTGTTTTTTTACAGCAGTATTTTTAGTTAACCTGATATCTTCTAGCTCTTTTTCTAAGTCTGTTATATGCTTGGGAACTATAATATTGTTCAAATGAACTCTAGATCCAGCTTCATCTAACGCATCAATCGCTTTATCTGGAAGAAATCTGTCAGTCATATATCTGCTTGTAAGTTTAACACAAGCTGAAATTGCCTCTTCTGTATATTCTACGTTGTGATGTTCTTCGTATTTAATTTTAATATTATTTAAAATTTCAACAGTCTCTTCTTCACTAGTAGGTTCAATTATTATTTTTTGAAATCTTCTTTCTAAAGCTCCATCTTTTTCAATTGAAGTTCTATATTCATCTAATGTAGTTGCTCCAATACATTGCACCTCTCCCCTCGCTAGGGCGGGTTTAAACATATTTGATGCATCTAAACTTCCTGTAGCTCCACCAGCCCCAACAATAGTGTGAATTTCATCGATAAACAGAATTATTTCTCTGTTTTTTTCCAATTCGTTCATTACAGCCTTCATTCTTTCTTCAAATTGACCTCTGTATTTAGTACCTGCTACTAAACTTGCTAAATCAAGTGAAATAATTCGCTTATTAAATAAAACTCTAGATACTTTTTTTTGAGTAATTCTTAATGCTAAACCTTCAGCTATAGCTGATTTACCAACCCCTGGTTCTCCAATTAAAAGAGGATTGTTCTTTTTTCTTCTACTTAGTATTTGTGAGACTCTTTGTATTTCCTCATTTCTGCCAACAATAGGATCTAAAACTCCGTTTTCTGCCATTAAGGTTAAGTCTTTTCCAAAATTATCTAAAACTGGCGTCTTTGTTTTCTTTACGGATTTAACTTTTATTTTTTCTACAGGTTTATCATTTCCAATATTTTCATCAAATGAATCTTCTTCACTAAATGTACTGGAAGTAGTGCCTTCAGAATAATCAATTTCGTTATCACTTTCGTCAATCATGTCTTTATAAAAGTCTTTGACATTTTCATAATTAACATTTAGCTTGTTTAATAACTTAGCAGTAGGATCATTTTCGTTTCTTAAAATACAGAGAATTAGGTGCGCAGTGTTAATGATAGAATTTTGAAATAACTTTGCTTCTAAAAAAGTTGTTTTTAAAGCTCTTTCAGCTTGTCTTGTTAAATGAAGATTTTTTTTTGAATTAGCTGTAAATGAACTATCACTATTTGGGGGTGAAAGTATCTCAACTTTTTTTCTTAAATAGACAATGTCAACTGAGAGAGAATTTAATATATCAATAGCTTTTCCTTCACCATCTCTTAGTATGCCTAACATTAAATGTTCAGTACCAATAAAATCATGCCCTAATCTTAAGGCTTCTTCTTTACTAAAAGTAATTACATCTTTAACTCTTGAAGAAAAATTATCATCCATATGCTTGTATATTTATTTTTAAAAGTAGTCAAACATTAATTATT
>JABHBC010000213.1 GCA_018674025.1 Flavobacteriaceae bacterium | reverse complement strand
TGGATTTCCAATAATACCTAGGTTTGATGAATCTTCATCTGCTATAATATTTGGACTTAACCCATTGTAGTAATCGGTTTCGCCCATTGAATTAAGTGTTTTTAATACTAAGGGTTGAAGAGCGTAATTATGGGATGGATTAACTCCGTTTAATGAAAAATCAGGTGAATCATATAAAGTAACAGATGCCTGGTATTTTCCATAGGTAGTAGTTCCGACTTGGATTACATCAATGTATGGCTTTAAACAATTAATAACTAATTCACTAGCAGAAGCTGAACTTCTTGATGTAATTATTATTACGCTGTTTAAATTTAAACTATTTGGATTGTCAATAAATCTATTTATTAAATATTCAGGGTCATTATTGAGCCAATAATTTTGAATTTCATTATTCCATTGTTCGGTACTAAAAATTTCATTAGTAAATTGACCAGTTATTAAACTTGAAATTAAAATTGCAGAATTAATTGAACCCCCAGAATTGTATCTTAAATCTAAAATAAGATTATCAATATTATTAGACTTAAAGTTTGCAAAAACTTCAGTTAATTCATCGTCAAAAGTGGAAGTAAACTGATTATATAATAAATATCCAGATTTACCATCTGAGTTTTCAATAATATCTGAATGAAAGATTGGATTTTTTTCTAAAGAAACTTTATAAAGATCAACAGTGATGTTATTGCTTACTATTGTATCATCAATTATTTCTGGTGTATTATTGTTAAAGTAATCTGCAAAATTTACAGAATAGCTATCCATAGATAAAAATGAAGAATAGTTGTCAAGATTTAAACTAGTGTTATTAATTTCGAAGAAAATATCTCCTCTTTTTATATTGTTTTGATCTGCAACAGATCCTGGATGGATATATCTAACATATCCATATATATCAAAGTTACTTCCAGGGAAATAACGAAGTCCATACTCCATGCCATTACTTGTAGAAACTCCTTGAAAATACTGTTGTAATTCAACATAGTCATCAACTATTATACTATGCTTATCAATAGTTTCTCTGTTGAAAATTAAATTTTCAAATAGAACTTCGGGAGTTTCAAATAAATTCAAATAATCTAAATAATCACTATCACTTGTAAATCTATTATTTAATAGATCTTCAATATTGTCCTTATACAGATATGCAGCGTTCATACCTTTCCAAACAAAATCATTTATTTCATTTGTAAATGCACCGTTGTCATCTAGATCCTCATAACAACCATATGTTGTTAATAAAACTATTAAAATTAATATATATTTAAGAGGAAATTTTATTATGTTTTTCATTTTTTCAACTAATTTTACAACTATGAATTTTAATATAACAATATTCTTTTTAATATTCAATTTTAGTTTGTTTTCTCAGACTGAATTTAAATTAAGCTCAACTGAAAATATTTCTGAGTTTAAAATAGGTTCAAATGTATTTGATTTAATGTCTAAATTCAAAATATCATTTGGAGATAAAGGATTAGACCAGATGTCAGATCAACTTAAAAAGTTAACTAGTATTGTAGCTTATTCTAGTGATAGTTTATCGGGATCATCTAATATTGAATCCTCATTTAATGATTATATATTAAATTCCGAATTGATGCAATTAATTCAATTTGAAGAAAATAAATATGAGGTCAATATTTATACTTCTGAAAATGAAGATTCTATTATTGAAGAATTATCTATGATTGTAAAAAAAGAAGGATCATTTAAAACTATTTATTTGCAGATAAGAGGAGAAATTGATCTAGAACAAATAGCTAGTGTTGCAAGTGAATTAAATGTTCCTGGAAAAGACTTTTTAAACAAAATCCGCTAAATTCCTGTGTAGTTTTGAGGAGTTAAAGATCTTAACTCATCTTTAATAGATTCACTAACATTTAAAGTTTCTATAAAATTTCTAATTGATTCCTTATTAATTTTTTTGTTAGTCCTGGTTAAGTTTTTCAATGTTTCATAAGGGTTTGGATAGTTTTCCCTTCTTAAAATTGTTTGAATAGCTTCAGCTATTACTGCCCAATTATCTTCAAGGTCAGAATTTATTTTTTCGTTGTTAAGTATTAGCTTATTTAGTCCTTTGAGAGTAGATTTAAACGCAATTATTGTGTGAGCAACAGGAACTCCTATATTTCTTAAAACAGTGCTATCAGTTAAATCTCTTTGAAGTCTAGATATAGGTAATTTGTTTGAAAGATGATTAAAAATTGCATTAGCAATACCTAAATTTCCTTCACTATTTTCAAAGTCAATAGGATTTACTTTGTGGGGCATAGCTGAGCTTCCAATTTCTCCTTTTTTAATTAGCTGTTTAAAATAATCCATCGATATGTAGGTCCAAAAGTCTCTATTTAAATCAACTAGTATAGTATTTATCCTACTCAAATTATCAAAAGTTGCAGCCATATTATCATAATGCTCAATTTGTGTTGTTGGAAATGAGTAATCAAGGCCTAATCTTTTTTCAGTAAAATTTTTAGCAAAACTTACCCAATCTATTTTTGGGTAGGCAAGATAATGTGCATTAAAATTACCTGTAGCTCCACCAAATTTTGTGGAATTTGGTATTAGTTTTAGCAAATTTAATTGTTGTTCTAGTCTAGATATAAAAACTTCTATTTCTTTGCCAAGCTTAGTTGGGGAAGCTGCTTGTCCATGGGTTCTAGCAAGCATAGGAATATCTTTCCATTGCATTTTTAATTCATTAAGCTTATTAATTAGAGTTGCAATTTCAATTAAATACACATCTTCAATAGCCTCTTTTAAGCTTAGGGGTATTGCGGTATTATTTATATCTTGAGAAGTTAATCCAAAATGGATAAATTCTTTATAATCAGAGAGATTTAAACCGTCAAATTTACTTTTTAAAAAGTACTCAACAGCTTTTACATCATGGTTTGTGGTTTTTTCTATTTCTTTTATTTTAGTTGAATCTTCAAAAGAAAAACTCTTGTAAATATCTCTTAATTTAGCAAAGTAAGATTTGTCAAAATTTTTCAGCTGAGGTAAGGGAATTTCACATAAAGAAATGAAATACTCTACTTCAACAATAACTCTATTTTTTATAAGTCCATGTTCTGAAAAGTAGTCGGATAATTGAGAAACTTTATTTTGATATCTACCATCAATAGGTGATATGGCATTTAGTGAAAATGTTGACATACTTTTTGAAATTAGAATAATTTACAAATATAGTTATTTCATTTAATTTGGATTAGCTATTT
>JABHBC010000212.1 GCA_018674025.1 Flavobacteriaceae bacterium | reverse complement strand
TTTACCATGGGTACCGGCAATAGCTACACAAAAACTAGAATTAGCAATTAAGCCTAGAGCCTCAGATCTTTTTATAACTACAAAGTCATTTGAAATAAAATAATCTAGTATTTTTAAAGATCTGGGAATTGCAGGAGTATAGATAACAAGAGTATTATTTTTATCCATATATACTTTATCTAAATCCATAAGGCGATCATTATAAATAATTTCAACCCCTTTAGATTCTAAATTATTAGTATTAACAGATGTTGATTTATCGTAACCGCTTACGTTTTTGTTTTCAAGCACAAAATAATTAGCTAAAGCGCTCATCCCTGATCCACCTATACCAATAAAATATATGTTTTTGTACTTATTTAATTTCATTATAATAGCTTTTCTATTTCGTTAACAATATCTATAGTAGCATTTTGTTTTGCATTTTTTATTATACTATTTGAAAGTTCTAATTGAAGATCTGGATTATTGATTAAATCAGTAAAGGACTTGACAAAATCTGTCTCCAAATTCTTTTCTTCAATTAATACTGCAGCATTTTTAATTACTAAATTTTTAGCATTTTTATATTGATGATTTTCCGCAACGTTTGGAGATGGGATGAAAATTACAGGCTTACCCACTATACATAACTCAGAGATTGAACTTGCTCCAGCCCTAGAAATTATTATATCAGCATGCGCATAAGCTAAATTCATTTCATCGATAAAAGCATGTACATGAATATTCTCTTTGCTATTTAAATATCTATACTGTTCAAAATAAATTTTACCACACTGCCATAAAACTTGAACATTTAAAGATTCAAATAAGTTTATATTATTGAAGACCACTTTATTTATCTCTCTTGAACCGTTGCTTCCTCCAAGGATTAATAGAGTTTTTTTGTTTTCTTGTAAACCAAATTTTGATTTATCTCCAGTACTATCTGAATGTAAATTTCTTAAATCTGATCTGACTGGATTACCAGTTTCTATCATTTTGTTTTTGTTAAAAAATCGATCAAGACCATTATAGGCAACACATATTTTATTTACTCTTTTAGCGAGCAATTTATTTGTAATTCCAGGGTAAGAGTTTTGCTCTTGTATTAAAGTTGGTATTCCAAATAAGGCGGCAATATATAAAAGAGGTCCACTAGCAAAACCACCTGTTCCGATAACCACATCAGGACTGTTTTTCTTAATTATTAAAATTGAGTGTAAAAGACTAAAGAGGAGTTTAATTGGAATAATTAAATTTTTAATAGAAAAATTCCTATTAAATCCTGAGATCCATAATCCTATAATTTTAAATCCATACTTAGGCACAATTTGCATTTCCATTCTGTCGCTTGCTCCAACAAATAATATTTGTGAATTTGGATATCTAAGTTTCAATTCATTAGAAATAGAAATAGCAGGATAGATATGCCCGCCTGTTCCACCTCCTGATATGATAAATTTAAATTCTTTCATTTAAATAGTTTCTTTTAATATTTCCAATGGATTAGTATTGTCAATCTCTTCATTTTTTGATTCATATTTTCTACTTACACTTAATATTATACCAATAGACAAGCATGTCATCCATATGGAAGTTCCCCCACTACTTATAAGTGGAAGAGTTTGTCCTGTAACAGGCATTAATTCAACAGCCACAGACATATTTATAAATGCTTGAAATACAATTGGAAGACCCATAGACACCGCTAGTAATGATCCAAAGACTGATTCAGATTTATTTGATATAATTACTATTCTAAATAAAAACCATAGATATAGAATAACTAAAAACAAACCCCCTATTAATCCAAATTCTTCAATAATTATAGCATAAATAAAATCTGAAGACGATTGAGGTAAAAAATTCTTTTGTATACTTTTCCCAGGTCCTAATCCTTTAATACCACCTGTAGCAATTGCAATTTTAGCTTTCTCTATCTGATAGTTTGATTCAGTATTTTCAGAGTTAATAAAATTATCTACTCTACTAGTCCAGGTATCTACTCTGTTGGGCATTAACTCAGGATAGGCTTTAACAGCTAGAATAAATATTGAGAGAGTAAATATTCCTAGAAAAACTATTAACGAAAGATATCTTTTTGGATACCCACCTAGAAAGCAAATAACTAAAACTAATAAGAACAAAATAGCAGCAGTGGAAAAATTTGCAGGCAATATTAAAGCTACCACAACAAAAACTGGTATCCAAAGAGGTAAAATAGTTTTTGAAAATGAAATAACATCATCTTTAACCTTTGCTAAATATCTAGCAATGTAAATCAGTAGTATGCTTGAAGCTAGAGTAGATGGCTGAAAAGTAAAGCCTAATACCGGGATTTTAATCCATCTGTTTGTATTTGTCATCGAATCAGAAAAAACAGGCTGAAAAATTGTGTAAGCAAGTAATACTATAATAACTGGTATCATTAAAAGTGAAATCCCTTTGTAATAATTATAAGGAATTTTATGTGCTCCGTACATAATTGAAAAACCAAGAAAAAGATGTACTAAGTGTTTAAAAATATAGCCTAGTGTATTTCCATTTCCATATAAATAAGCTAGGTTACTGGAAGAGCTATACACAGGTAAAAAGGAAAATATAGCCAACAATGTTGCAATGGCCCAAATCGGTCTATCTCCACTTATATAATTTAAAATTTTTCTCATTACAGTTTTCTTACTTCGGCTTTAAATTGTTCTCCTCTATCCTCATAATTTTTAAACAAATCAAAACTTGCACATGCAGGTGACAAAAGCACACTATCATTAGATTTAGCGATACTATATGCTTCTTTTACAGCTTCAGACATTGATTTAACCTCAGTTATGTATTCTACTAAGTTTTCAAAATTTTCAAATATTTTTTTATTATCCTTACCAAGACAAATAATTGCTTTAACTTTTTCATTCACAAGAGAGAAAAGTTCTTCATATTTATTTCCTTTATCAATTCCTCCAACAATCCATATAGTTGAAGATTGCATACTGTCTAAGGCATAATAGGCAGCATTTACATTTGTAGCCTTTGAATCATTTATGTAATTGACTTTATTAATTTTCAAAACATGTTCAAGTCTGTGTTCAACAGCCTGAAAATGCTCTAAACTCTTACGGATCGTTTCTTTTCTAATCTTTAATAGATTAGCAACTGTAGTTGCAGCCATAGCATTTTTTAAGTTATGGGTACCTATTAGTGGAAAATTATTAGTTGGCATAATTATTTTATTTTTATTAATAATTGAAATGATATTTTTATCTTCTAGATAGGTTACACTATCTATGGTTTTAGTAGTTGAAAAGGGTAATAGATTAGATTTAATTTTATGAATATTTTTTTTAATAAACTCTACAATCTTTACATCCTCTAAGTCGTATATGAAGTAATCTTTTTCAGATTGATTTTTTATAATATTAAACTTGGAATTTATGTATTTTTCAAAACTGTTATTATATCTGTCTAAATGATCTGGAGAGAGATTGGTCATAATCGCTATGTGTGGATTAAAATCTATTATTCCATCTAACTGAAAACTACTAAGCTCTAAGACATAATTTTTCGTATTTGAAGCGGCAACCTTTGAAGCAAAACTAACCCCTATATTTCCAGCAATATCAACATCAATATTTTCGCTTTTCAATATCTCATAGATAATTGTTGCAGTGGTTGTTTTTCCATTACTGCCCGTTACTCCAATAATAGTAGCGTCTGTAAATTTACTTGCAAATTCAATTTCTGAGATAATCTGAATTTGCTTATGAATAAGTTGCTTGATAATTGCAGCTGTATTTGGAATTCCAGGACTCTTTATAACATAATCTACATTTAGTTTATTTGCCTGTTCATGTCCGTTTTCTTCAAATTGTATATCGTTTTTTAATAGTAATTCTTTGTAATTTTTTTCAATCAAACTACTATCAGACACAAAGACAGATAGGCCTTTTGATTTAGCTAATAACGCTGAACCAACTCCACTCTCCCCTGACCCTAATACTAATATCATCTTATCTTATTTTTAGAGTTACAATTGAAATAATCGCTAATAAAATTCCTACAATCCAAAATCGTGTTACTATTTTACTTTCATGTAGTCCACTAACTTGATAATGGTGATGTAGTGGAGACATTTTAAAAATCCTTTTTCCTACTCCATATTTTTTTCTGGTGAATTTGAAATAAGAGACCTGCATGATAACCGATAGATTTTCAACAAGAAATACACCACACAAAATTGGTATTAACCATTCTTTTCTAACTGCGATCGCAATAACGGCAATAACTCCTCCTATAGCTAGGCTTCCTGTATCTCCCATAAAAACCTGAGCTGGGTAAGTATTATACCATAAAAAACCTATCAATGACCCAACAAAAGCTGCAATAAAAATGGTCATTTCCTCAACTCTTGGTATATACATTATGTTTAAATATTCAGAAAAAATAACATTACCAGAAACCCAGGTAAAAATTCCAAGTGTTAGAACTATTATCGCGGATGTTCCAGCTGCTAAACCATCAATACCATCGGTTAAATTTGCTCCATTAGAGACCGCTGTTATAATAAATATTATAAAAGGGATAAAAATTAACCAAGCATACTCTTTTAAATCAGAACTTATCCAAGTAATTAGATCGGAGTAGTCAAATTCATTGTTTTTAAAGAAAGGAATTGTCGTTCTCGTTGATTTTTTTTCAATTCTAAAATCAGTAACATCTTCATTTACTACATTGACTATTTTATTAGAATTTGAAACTTTGTCTTTAATAGTAACTTCAGGATGGAAATAAAGAACTGATCCGACTACAATTCCCAATATTACTTGACCAACAATCTTCAAATAACCTTTAAGCCCATCTTTGTCAGATTTGAATTTTTTAATGTAATCATCAACAA
>JABHBC010000211.1 GCA_018674025.1 Flavobacteriaceae bacterium | reverse complement strand
TTTTTATTTAATGGCCTCGTAGCATAACTGAATAGTGCACTTGATTACGGCTCAAGAGGTTGTAGGTTTGAATCCTACCGAGGTCACAAAGGGAATAGCAGAGATGTTGTTCCCTTCTTTTATTTTTTAATCAATATTATATATTCTTATTTGATAATTCTGTTGTATTTTTGTCATCTTCTTTCATATGTGTACTATTCTCATATAAAAAGTTTAAAATTTGTAAACTAAATTTACATGACAGGAAAGCCGAAAATTACCAGATTTAAAGAAAGTGTTCTTTCAAAATTTCAAATTTATAATAGTATTTTTTTAACACTTCCTTTTGATAGAATTAATAAAACAGGCGTACTCCTTCCATTATTTCACGAGACCTGTTTAAAAGGGTTTAAAAATGGTAACGACCCTTCTAAAATAGTTGAAGATTTTTTTATTAAATATCAAGCTAGAAGATCCAAAAAAAGTCAGATTAATCTTTTATTTAGGTTTATTCAATATATAGAAAGACAAGTTGTTCTTTTTGATGCAATTGAAGATGCTGCATTTCCAATTGTAAATAATATGGATGGTGTTGGGACAATAAGAAATCTTAAAGAGTCAGCTATAACAGATAATAAAATTCAGGAACTAAAAAAATATATTGAGGATTTTAATGTTAAAATCGTACTAACAGCTCACCCTACACAATTTTATCCTGATAATGTTCTAGCCATTATTACTGATTTAACAGATGCCATTAAAAACAACAAGCTAATTGATATCAGGAATTATTTAACACAATTAGCAAAGACTTCTTTTTTTAAATCTCAAAAGCCAACTCCTTATAATGAAGCAGTAAGTCTAATTTGGTACTTAGAAAATGTTTTTTATCACTCATTTGGTAACACATATAATTACATTCAAGAGAACATTTTCAATAATAAAGATTTCAATAATAATTTAATGAGTATAGGTTTTTGGCCAGGTGGAGATAGAGATGGAAATCCATTTGTTACTCCTGAGATAACTTTGCAGGTTGCTCAAAGACTAAAACAAACAATTGTAAAAAATTATTATAAAGACATTCGAGAGTTAAAAAGAAGATTAACTTTTAAAGGACTAGAGGAAAAACTTACTTTAATTCAAGAAAATTTACACAAGGATATTTTTATAAACAGTGATGATAATAACTTTTCATCTGAAAAATTAATTGAAGACCTTACAGAAATTAAAGAGTTAATTATAAAAGAACATCAGTCATTATATTTAAATTTGGTCGTTAGCTTAATAAATAAGGTTAAATTATTTGGATCATATTTTGCTTCAATGGATATAAGACAAGACAGCAGGGTACATAATAATGTATTCAATAAATTAGTAAAATCTTCTATTGAAAATAAATTGGACCTTTTTCCAGATAATTATTTTAATTTTACTGAGAGAGAGCAAATCAAAGTTTTATCCAATATCAATGGAAAGATTAATCTTTCTTATTTTTCTGATGAACTAGTGTTAAATACTTTAAACACTATTAAGGTCATCAAAGAAATTCAAATTAACAACGGAGAAAAGGCTGCTAACAGGTATATAATTAGTAATAACAAAACTGCGCTGAACGTAATGCAGCTTTTTGCGATGTTAAAACTTGTGGCTTTTAATGAAAATTTGTCAATTGACATTTGTCCACTTTTTGAGACAATTGAGGATTTAGAAAATGCCTCAGATGTAATGAAGTTGTTATATGAAAATACTACATATAGTGCGCATTTAAAACAGAGAAATCTCAAACAACATATAATGTTAGGTTTTTCTGATGGAACAAAGGATGGGGGTTACTTGATGGCCAACTGGGCTATTTATAAAGCTAAACAAAGATTAACTGCTATTTCCAGAGAATATAAAATTGATGTTATTTTCTTTGATGGTAGAGGGGGGCCACCTGCTAGAGGTGGTGGTAAAACACATAAATTTTATGCATCATTAGGTCCTAGTATTGAATCAAAAGAAGTTCAACTTACTGTTCAAGGGCAAACTATAAGTTCTAATTTTGGAACATTAGATTCTTCAAAATATAATATTGAGCAACTTATGAGTTCAGGAATTTTAAATAAATTAAATGAAACTGATTTAACAATCTCTGATGATTGTTATGAAACGATGGATAATTTATCCAAAATTAGTTTCGATGCATATGTCAAGTTTAAAAGTCATCCAAAATTCCTGTCTTATTTAGAGCACATGAGTACTTTGAAATACTATTCAAAAACTAATGTTGGAAGTCGACCATCAAAAAGAAATTCAGATGATAAGTTGGTTTTTTCAGACCTTAGGGCAATACCATTTGTTGGGGAAGGAATTGTAAATTG
>JABHBC010000210.1 GCA_018674025.1 Flavobacteriaceae bacterium | reverse complement strand
CTTTTTCAACTTTAAATTGTTGCCCTGCTATCTCTACAATTGCGTACATAGCTTAAATTTTTAATATTATTTTTGTTTAAAAACGAGTGCAAATATAAAGTTTATATATTAACCAACAAATGTTTTTAACTAAAACTAATTACACTAATTCACAAGATTAAACTATTCATACGATCATTTAAAGTTATTAGTAAATATGTTTTGTAATAATTTTTGTAGTTTTGCTTTCCCCAATTTAATTTTAAAGAATTTTTATAACTAAAATAAAACATAATGAAAAAAATCATTTTATTATTTTTTGCAGTGCTTGTTAGTAGTACGGCATTAAATGCTCAACAAGTAGATTTTACAGAGTTTGACTTAGACAACGGACTACATGTAATTTTACATCAAGATAATTCTGCTCCAGTAGTTACAACATCTGTAATGTATGACGTTGGAGGAAAAGATGGTGACAGAGAAAGAACTGGATTTGCTCACTTTTTCGAACATCTTTTATTTGAAGGTTCAAAAAATATAGGCCGAGGAGAATTTATGAAGATTATCCCTGCAAATGGAGGAAGTTTTAATGCAAATACTTCTCAAGACAGAACATATTATTATGAGACTTTTCCCTCAAACAAGCTTGAACTTGGTTTATGGCTAGAATCAGAAAGAATGCTTCACCCTGTAATGGATCAAATTGGAGTTGACACTCAAAATGAAGTAGTAAAAGAAGAGAAAAGACAAAGGTATGATGCGCCTTATGGTAAATTATTAAAAGCTTTAAATGATAATTTATTTAAGGTTCATCCTTATAAAGACCAAGTAATTGGTGAAATGGAGCACCTTGATGCTGCAACCTTGGAAGAATTTAGAGAATACCACAAAACATATTATGGACCTAACAATGCGGTCTTAATTGTTGCAGGTGATATTGATTCGGCAGAAACAGAGAAACTAGTTAGGAAATATTTTGATGAAGTTCCAACTGGAAATGTAGTTGAAAGAAATTTTCCGATGGAAGAACCAATAACAGAAAACACAAAAGCTGTTGCGTATGATGAAAATATTCAAATTCCTATGTTATTGGCTACATTTAGAACTCCAGGATTCGCAAATAGAGATTCTTACGTATTAGACATGATTTCTACATACCTAAGTGATGGAAAAAGTTCAGTACTTTACAAAAAATTGGTAGATGATCAAAAACAAGCTCTGCAAACACAGGTAATTAACTTAGGGCAAGTAGACTATAATATTTTTGCTATACTAGCTTTACCTCTTGGAGAAGTTGAACTTGACACCCTTCTTGAGGAAATTGAAGAGGAAATAACTAAAGTTCAAAACGAGTTAATCTCAGAGAGATCATATCAAAAATTATTAAATAAATTTGAAAATCAATTTGTAAATTCAAATTCAAGTATTGCTGGAATTGCTAATTCACTTGCAAGATATTACATGTTATATGGAGATGTAAATTTAATTAATGAACAAATTGATATTTACAGATCTATCACTAGAGAAGAAATTCAAATGGTTGCTAAAAAATATTTAAGCAAAAATCAAAGAGTAGATATAGAATATTTACCTGAACCTTCTAAATAATAAATAAAATTAAAAATATTTAAAATGAAAAATAGAATAATATTATTAATTACAACAATGCTAATATCATTTAGTGTTAGCGCGCAATTAGACAGATCAATTCAGCCAGTTGGAGGACCAACTCCTAAGATAAAGTTGGATAAGCCTAAAGAATTTAAGCTTAAAAATGGGATAAAAGTTTTAGTTGTTGAAAATCATAAACTTCCAAGAGTTTCATACAGTTTGAGAATAGACGGAACCCCAATTCTTGAGGGTGAAAAAGCTGGAGTTCTTTCTATTTTAGGAGAAATGTTAGGGAATGGAACAACATCAATTGAAAAAGATGTTTTTAATGAAGAGATTGATTATTTAGGAGCAAATGTTAGTATTGGTTTTAGAAGTAGTTTTGCAAGTTCCTTGACAAAACATAATGATAGAATTTTAGAATTAATGGCAGATGCAATCATAAATCCATTACTGACCGTTGAAGAATTTGATAAAACTAAAGAACAACTAATTGAAAGTTTAAAAGCAGATGAAAAGAGTATTGATGCTATTGGAAGTAGAGTAGGTAATGCTTTATCTTATGGGAAAAATCACGTTTACGGGGAATTTATTACAGAAGAAACTCTTAATAAAATATCTTACGAAGATGTAATAGATTTCCACAAGAAGTATACATATCCAAATAGTGCATATATAGTTGTAATTGGGGATGTTAATTATAAAGAAGTTAAAAAATCAATTACTGAGAAGTTTAGCGTATGGAAAAAAGCTAAGAAAGTTGAAAATGACGTTCCTGTTCTTACTCCAAATGTTGAATTAACTGAAGTTAACTTTATAGACCTTCCTAGTGCTACTCAATCTAGTATTGGGGTCACTAATAATGTTGAGCTTAAAATGAATGATGAAGATTATTTCACAGCGTTGATTACTAACAATATTCTTGGTGGAGGTGGTGAAGGTTACTTGTTTAAAAATCTTAGAGAGGATAAAGGTTATACTTATGGTGCGTATTCTAGTCTAGGTTCAAGTAGATATGGTGTTGCACGATTTTCTGCTGGTGCTAAAGTTAGAAATATGGTAACAGATAGTGCAGTAACAGAAATCGTCAATGAGATAGTTAGAATTAGAACTGAACTAGTTGATGCTGAATTATTAAAAAATGCAAAAGCTAAATATGTTGGTAATTTTATAATGAGATTAGAAAGACCTCAAACTATCGCTAATTATGCTCTTAATATTAAGTTAAACGATTTACCTGAAGATTTTTATGAAACATATCTTGAAAAAATTAATGCTGTAACAGCAGAAGATGTAAAAAGAGTAGCAAATAAATATTTTAAAATCGCAAACACTAGAATTATTGTTGTTGGAAAAGGTAGTGACGTTGTTGAAAATTTAGAAAAAGTAGGATTTCCAATTAATTACTTTGACAAATATGCAAATGCTGTTGCAAAGCCTGTATTTAATAAAGCTATTCCAGAAGGAATGACAGCACTAGATGTAGTAGATAATTATATTAAAGCAATTGGTGGTAAAGATATGCTTCTTAATGTCAATACATTAGTATCAAACATGGATGTAACAATACCTGGAGCACCTTTTAAGCCTATGGCAATTTCAAAACAAATGATGCCTAATAAAATTTCATTTGAAATGAAAGCTAATATGGGTGGGCAAACAATGTCACTAATGAAAAGAAACTTCAGTGGGGAAAAAGGTTACATGGAACAACAAGGTCAAAAAATGTTGATGAGTGAAGAAGAAATTATGGAAGCTAAAAATGTCGAAGGAATATTTGAAGAATTATACTACTCTGATGATCAAACTGAACTTCTCAGTATTAATTCTATAGATGGAGAAGATGTCTACAAAATTAAAGTTGTGAAAAATGAAAAAACTTCTTACAGATATTATGCTGTTGAGAGTGGATATTTAATCTCAATTGAAGAAGAAGATGAAAATAAAAATATCTCCTCAACTAAGTATGGTGACTATCGCAGTGTAAATGGTATTATGAGGCCTTATTTTATGCAAGTAAATGCTGGTGGGCAAAATTTAGAATTTAATACTACTGAGGTAATGGTAAATACTGAATTAAAAGATTCTGATTTCTACTAGTAATAAACATTTATTTTTTTAGAAAAAACTCATCTTAATTGATGGGTTTTTTTTTGTTAGATAAATAAACCCCCATAATAATTAATATTGTAGCTACTGCTTGATAAAAATTAAATAGTTCTCCGTCTAATATACCCCAAATTACAGAAACAACTAACATAGAGTAAGTTACAGAAGAAGCAAAAACTGGAGAAGAAATTTGAATTAACTTATTAAATAATATTTTTGCCATAGCCGTACCAAAAAATGATAAGAGAAATACATAAAATAATGAGTCATAAAGTAAATGATTATCTATAAATTCTAAATTAAAAAAGCCAGAATAAAATAATACTACAATTGAAGGAATAAAAATAACTACAAATTGACCTACAGCTATGGAAACAGCATTTACATCATAGAGGTGTTTTTTTATTAAATTAACATTAATTGCATATAACACAGAACTAATTACTACCAAACCAGAGTATAAATAGTTTTGATCAGGATTTAAATCTGCTCCAGAGATTATCAATGTACAAGTACCTATAAAGCCAATTAAAACTCCTAATGATTGAATTTTTGTTGTTGATATTTTAAATACAGCAAACCCTATTAAAACAGTATTCATTGGAACCAAGGAATTTAAAATGGAGGCTACAGCACTATCAATTTGAGTTTCAGCGTAAGCAAATAAAAAAGCAGGAAAAAAAGTGCCAACAAAAGCAGATAAAGATATCCATCTCCATTTTTTAATAGGAATAGTACTTATCCGATTAAATGCTATTAAAAAAATAATAATTGAAGAAAATACAATTCTTAATGAACCAACCTGTAATGCAGATAAACCCAGTAAACTTTTTTTAATAAGTATAAATGAACTGCCCCAAATTAAAGATAAAGCTATTAAATAAGTCCACTTTTTTTCTATTCCAATATTCATTTAATATCACTCCATTTAATTGATTCAATAAGATGATAAATATCAGTCTTGATGTAGTCTAAAGCCGGCAAAACTGAATCATATTTAGTTTTTGATTTTAGATTCAAAATTCCAATTAATAAATTATTTACACTATCTGTAGCATAAAATTGGGACGGAGAAGTTACATCTCCTTTAATGTTGATAATTGATGCGTATACTTTTTTATTTTGGTTAATAAATTCTTGTATTTTTGGAGAGTTTGAAGATTTTTTTAAATGTATTGATGTAAAATCACTCAATTGTTTGAGTCTATCATTTAATTTATTGCTTTTATTCAAATTATAATATTCTAATTTGATTTCAGCATTTATCAGAGGGTACGAAATACTTTTTGAAATTACTGAATTGGCATTACTGGTACTTTTAATATCTGTAATTAGTGTAGATGCAGTGTTTAGTTCTATAGTTGTGCTTTTAGGTTCAAAGACATTTTCTTTATATGTAGGGGATGGAAAATCTAATCGTAAATATGCATTTGGTTTGGGTAGCTCTACATTTTCACATGAACAAAATAAAAAAAGAAGAATATAAACAAATTTAAAATTCATTTGATTGAAACTTTTACTTGCTTAATTCTTTTTTTATCTACAGATTCAATAGTAAATGTGAAATTTTCAAAAACAATCTTGCTATTTGTTTTTGGGAAACTTTGTGAAATTTCTAAAATAAACCCAGCTAATGTTTCTGAGTCACCTTTAAACTTATCAAATGGACTTGAATCAATATTCAAGATTTTATAAAAATCTTTCATGGATGTTTTACCTTCAAAAACATAATTAAAGTTGTCTAGCTTTGAAAAAAGTAAACTGTCATCATCAAATTCGTCAGAAATATCTCCAACAATTTCTTCAATTACATCTTCTAATGAAATAACTCCAGAAGTACCTCCAAATTCATCAACTACTATGGCTAAATGAATCTTTTTTTCCTGAAACTCTTGCATTAAATCATCTAACTTTTTGTTTTCAGGAATAAATAATGGTTTTCTCAAAATTGAAAGCCAATCAAAGTCTTTCTTATCTAAAAAAGGTAACAAATCTTTCACATATAATATTCCAACAATATTATCTAAATCATCTTTATAAACTGGAACTCTAGAAAAGTTATTTTCTACGGTGTTTTTTAAAACTTCATCATAATTTAACAAATTACTGTATGCATGTATATCTAATCTTGGACGCATTACCTCTTTAGTCTCGGTGTTACCAAAGGACAAAATTCCTTTAAGTATTTTTTGCTCTTGTTTTGTTGTTTCATCAGGACTAGTTAAATCTAAAGCAGATGAAATTTGGTTAAGATTAATATTTTGTTTTTTGAAGCTTAATTTATTTTTGATGAAATTAGAAAGCTTTTGCATTGGTAAACTAATTGGAGTAAGAATAAAATCCAATAATACAAGTGGGTATATAACAAATTTTGAAAATATTAAATTATTTCTGCTAGCATAAATTTTTGGTAATATTTCTCCAAATAATAAAATCAAAAAAGTAGCTACTACAACTTCAATTATAAATTGCCAGAAAGAGGAAGTAATATTTTTAAATATAACATTTCCTATTTGGGTAAATAAAATTACTATAGCAATATTTATAAAACTGTTGGCAACTAAAATTGTTGCCAGTAATTTATTTGGATTAGTAAGTGACTTTTGAATTATTTGAACATAACTAGACTTATCTTCTTTTTTTAACTGTGACTTAGATAATGAGAATAAGGCTACTTCAGAACCAGAAATCAAACCAGAGAAAATAAGTAAAACTGCTAATATTAAACTGTAGTATATAATTGGATCACTCAATTAATAAATATTTAATTAAAATGGTAAATCGTCATTTTCTGACGTTGAATCCTCATTTGACTTAGGCTCAATCTGTGGGGATGAATTAGAATTTGATGGATTAGTTTCGTTTTTAGTATTTAAAAAAGTAAACTCCTGACAATTAACTTCTGTTGAATATCTATCAATCCCTTTATCGTCTTGCCATTTTCGAGTCTTAATCCTTCCTTCTACATATACTTTATCTCCTTTTGATAAATACTTTTGGCAAATTTCAGCAGCTTTATTTCTAACAACAATATTATGCCATTCAGTATTGGTAACTTTTTCGTTAGTTTGTTTATTTGTGTAAGATTCATTTGTTGCAAGAGGGAATCTTCCGATACACCCACCTCCTTCAAAATTATGAATTTTAACATCATCACCTAAATGACCAATTAATATTACTTTGTTTAATGTACCTGTCATGATTTTTGTTGATTAATATTTTTTATAAATTAAGTAATTATTATTTAATTCTTCAAAAATACGATTTAATAAATCTACTCAGCACAATTGGGAATGGATAATTAACTAAGTTTTTGATAGGGGTTGGATTTGGGATTAAATCATCCATTTGTATTTTCCAATACTTAATCAATAACTTTCGATGAGTTAAATTATGAATTTCTGGTTTAAGATTTATTAACTCAACTTTATATTTTGAAGTTAATATTGGGTTTAATAATTTAAAATTCTTAATTAATTCATTGATATTTAGCTCTTTATTGGTAATTATAAGTGGAAATTGATAAAGTTTCTGCCAAATCCCTTTATCGTTTCTTTGCTCAATTTTAGTGTTATTATAAGAATCAATAAGTATTATAAAATTAAAATGCTTAGTTAAAACTTTATGTTTTTTAATCTTAACAGGAAGTGAGTAAGTTGTTTTATTGCCAAAAGCAATACAACCATCTTGAAGAATACATATATCGCACTTAGCCATTTTTGGTTTACATACTGTAGAACCAAAGTCCATTAATCCTTGGTTATAATCTCCAATATTAATTTTTGGCAAGAGATTATAAGATAACTTTTCAAATGCCTTTATTCCTTTTGAGGAATTAATTGGAATATCAATACCAAAATATCTAGAGAGTAGCCTAAAAACATTTCCATCTAAAACAGCTTGTTTTTCTTCAAAACAAATTGAAGAGATTGCGCTTGCTGTGTATTTACCAATCCCTGGAAGTTTTAATAGCTGCAGAAATGTTTTAGGAAAAATTCCTTTATAATCACTGACAATAATTTTTGCAGTTTTATGTAGATTTCTAGCTCTAGAGTAATACCCTAGTCCTTGCCAAAGTTTTAAAATTTCTTGCTCATTTGCAATGGCCAAAGAAGATACATCAGGGTATTTTTTAATAAATTTTATATAATACGGAAGCCCCTGTTGTATTTGTGTTTGCTGAAGTATTATTTCAGAGAGCCAAACGGAATATGGGTCTTTATTTTTTCTCCACGGAAGATCTCTTTTATTTTTAGTATACCAATTATCAATTTGGGAGGTAAAATTCATATTTTGAGAGGATTGAGAGTAAAAATAAAGTTTATAATCAATAAATTAAATTAATTTGACTTGAAATATTGATAATAAAATACATATATTTGCTGGCGTTGAAAAATATAAAAAACAGATAAAATAAATGACAAAAGCTGAAATTGTATCAAATGTTTCTCAAAAAATGGGAATTGAAAAAGCAGATGTTCAAGCAACAGTAGAATCATTCATGAAAGAGGTTATAAGTTCTCTTGAAAATGGTGAAAATGTATATTTAAGAGGATTTGGAAGTTTTATAGTTAAAACTAGAGCTGAAAAAACCGGCAGAAATATATCAAAAAATACTACGATTAAAATACCTGCTCATAATATTCCTGCTTTTAAGCCTGCTAAAACATTTTTAGAAGGTGTGAAATCTAAAGTTCAGGTTAGATAATTACTTTATAAATATTAATTTAAAAAACAAAAATTTATGCCAAGTGGTAAAAAAAGAAAAAGACACAAGGTAGCTACGCATAAACGTAAAAAAAGACGTAGAGCTAATCGTCACAAGAAGAAATAATTAATTATTACTTCTTTTATCAAGTTCATTGAAATATAATTCATGTAAAATTTACGATCATCAATTTCGTATTCATGAATTTGTCGACTCACATTAAAATTAATAATCAATTTATGCTATATGCATAAATAAAAAATAACTTTATGAATAAAGAACTAATAATACGTTCTAGTTCAAATATTGTTGATTTTGCCTTACTTAAAGATGGAAAATTAATAGAGTTTCAAAAAGATAAAGAAAGTAGTAAATATAGTGTTGGTGATATTTTTATTGCCAAAATAAGAAAGTCCATTCCTGGACTAAATGCTGCTTTTGTAAATGTAGGATATCACAAAGATGGTTTTTTACATTATCATGATTTAGGACCTAAACTTCCTACATATTTAAAGTTTATTATCAATAAATTAAATTAATTTGGCTTGAAATAT
>JABHBC010000209.1 GCA_018674025.1 Flavobacteriaceae bacterium | reverse complement strand
GCAGTGGCCATTAGATTTGGCATTGGCCCGAATGGATTCCCTTTAAAGTCCATATCTAATCCTGCTACAATCACTCTAATTCCTTTGTTAGCTAAAAAATTACATACATTTACAATTTCATCGTCAAAAAACTGAGCTTCGTCAATCCCAATTACGTCACAACCGTCTGCTAATATTGGAATATTTGCAGCCGCAGGAACTGGGGTACACATTATCTCATTTTCATCATGAGAGACAACCATATCGTCTTCATATCTTACATCTACATTGGGTTTAAAAATCTCAACTTTTAGGTTGGCATATTTTGCTCTTTTTAATCGCCTAATTAGTTCTTCTGTTTTTCCAGAAAACATTGACCCACAGATTACTTCAATCCATCCAAATTGTTTGTTGTATTTCAAAGTATTTTCAAGAAACATTTTGTAATTTTATTATTAGTTAAGTTTTCTTTTTCAAAAAATATTGAGAACGTAAATTTATCAAAAATCAATCATCAATTTAATAATATCTAAAAAAGTTTTTAATAAATATAAAGCATGAGTAAACTATATATTGTGCCTACTCCTATAGGAAACTTAAAAGATATTACTTTTAGAGCGATTGAGACACTTAAGAAAGTAGACTTAATTCTAGCTGAAGACACAAGGACATCTGGCAAACTATTAAATCATTATGAAATTAAAACTCCAATGATTTCATACCATATGCACAATGAACACAGGGTGTTAGAAAGTGTAATAGAAAAACTTAAGTCGGGGTTAAAGATTGCTATAATCAGTGACGCAGGAACTCCTGCAATTTCAGATCCAGGCTTTCTTTTAGTAAGGGAATGTGTTGAAAATCAAATTGAGGTTGACTGCTTACCAGGTGCTACCGCGTTAATACCTGCCTTGGTAAATTCTGGATTCCCTAATGACAAGTTCGTATTTGAAGGCTTTCTTCCGGTAAAAAAAGGAAGACAAACTAGATTCAAAAAATTAGCAGACGAACAAAGAACAATAATTATTTATGAGTCTCCACATAAACTTCTAAAAACACTAAAAGACATCTCATTACATATGGGCCCTGAAACTTTTCTATCTGTCTCTAGAGAAATTTCAAAACTGTTTGAAGAAACGCTTAGAGGAACTTCAAAAGAACTAGAAGAGCACTTTATTAAAAACAAGCCAAAAGGAGAAATAGTAATAATAATTCAAAGACAAAAATAAATTATGGATGATAAAATCACAACACAATGGAAGGGCGATTTAATATTTGAATCCTTAAACCCAAACGAATCTACTTTAACTCTAGGATCTGGACCAAACAAGGATGATAATATCTCAGGACCTAAAGTTTTGATGCTTTCTTCGCTTGCTGGATGTTCAGGTTTAGATGTTATTTCAATTTTAGAAAAAATGAAAATTAAGCTTTCTGATTTTAAAATGAATACATCTGCCGAATTAACAAAGGAACACCCAAAATATTATAAAAAAGTCAACTTGGAATATCATTTTTATGGCTCTAATTTAAATGAAGAAAAAATTAACAGAGCAGTAGAACTTTCAGTTACTAAATATTGTGGTGTTATGGAGATGTTTAGAAAATTTGCAGAGGTTAATACATCATCTCATTTTCATAATATTAAATAATGCATTGGGAAGTTAATAGCACTGATTCAGAAAAAGAAATTAAAACTCTGTCAAAGGAATTAAATGTTTGTAAGACAACAGCTTCTTTGCTTGTTTCCCGAGATATAAAATCTTTTAAAGCTGCCAAAACTTTTTTTAGACCATCTTTAGATCACCTTCATGATCCTTTTTTAATGAAGGATATGGATAAAGCAGTTAAGAGAATTTTTGAGGCCATTAAAAATGATGAGAAGATATTAATTTATGGAGATTACGATGTAGACGGAACAACATCTGTTGCTCTAGTATGTAAGTATTTAAAGAGTAATTCAACAAATCAAATTAGTACATATATTCCAGATAGATACGATGAGGGCTATGGAATATCATATCAATCTATTGATTACGCTGCAGATAATGAGTTTAGTTTAGTTATCGCTTTAGATTGTGGGGTAAAAGCAATCGATAAAATTTCTTATGCGAACAATAAAAAGATTGATTACATAATTTGCGATCATCACAAACCTGAAACAACTATTCCAGATGCCGCTGCAGTATTAAATCCCTTAAGAGAAGATTGCAAATACCCATTTAAATATCTATGTGGATGCGGTATTGGGTTTAAATTAATTCAAGCATTAGATCAATCCCAAGATGATTGGGAGTCAAACATTGAAAGTTATTTAGATTTAGTAGCAGTTGCAATTGGGGCAGATCTTGTTCCACTAATCGGAGAAAATAGAACACTTTGTTATTTTGGCTTAAAAATAATAAACACCTCTCCAACTATTGGTTTAAAAGCAATTATTAGAGGTATTAACAAGCCTGAAATAACTTTAAGTGAGGTTTCATTTTATATAGCGCCTAGAATTAATTCTGCTGGAAGAATTAAACATGGTAATAATGCTGTTGAATTACTTCTTGAAGAAAACTTTGATAACGCTATAACTTTTTCTAAAGAAATTGACAATTTCAATCTAGAAAGAAGAGGTTTAGATCAACTTATAACTAATCAAGCATTAAAACAGATTGAGAACAATGAAGAACAAAAAAATTTTACAACTGTTGTGTTTAAAAAAGATTGGCATAAAGGGGTTATAGGAATTGTAGCTTCCAGATTAATTGAAAAATATTATAGGCCAACTTTAGTTTTTACTAAAAGTAATGATGTTTTAGCAGCTTCGGCTAGATCAGTAAAAGGCTATGATGTTTATAATGCAATTGAATCTTGTAGAGAACACTTAATCCAATTTGGGGGACACAAATATGCTGCTGGACTTACTTTAAAGCCTGAAAACTATTCAGCCTTTAAGTCAAGTTTCGAAAAACATGTTAAAAAAACTATTGAAAAGAAAATGCTAACCCCAACAATTACAATAGATGAGAAAATTCAATTATTAGATATAACCCCAAAATTTTTTAGAATATTAAAACAATTCGCTCCTTTTGGACCATCTAACAAACAGCCTGTTTTTTTGTCTGAGAACTTAAAAGACACTGGATACTGTAAGACAGTTGGTGAAGATGACAAACATTTAAAGTTATCTTTAAAACAAGGTAATTCGGATGTTTTTAAAGCTATAGCATTTGGATTAGGAGATAAGTTATCTTTGATAAAGAACAAAGCTCAATTCAGTGGGGTATTTAATATAGCTGAAAATAATTGGAATGGCGCAAAATCTATCCAGTTAAAATTATTAGACATAAAAAGTAATGATTGAACAAAACATTAAAGTAGACCCTTATTCAGCTCTTAGATTTAGAGAATTTAACATCTTTTTAGTTGTTAGGTTTATTTTAGTTTTTTCCTGGTCTATGCAATTTATTATTGTTGAATGGCTCGTTTGGGAAATTACAAAAAACCCATTGTCACTGGGTTTAATTGGATTAATGGAAGTTGTTCCAGCGGTTTCAATGGCTCTTTTTGCTGGCCATATTGTTGACCAAAAAGAAAAAAGAAATTTATTGATTTATTGCATCATAGCATTTCTTTTTGTCAGCTTTGGATTTTATATAGTCACTAGTTCTGGCGCAAAAGAAACACTCTCAAATCAGACAACTCTATATTTGATTTATTTATTGGTATTTCTAGGAGGTTTTATAAGAGCTTTTTTTGGTCCAACTATTTTTTCATTAGTAGCTTTAATAGTCCCTAAAAAAACTTACGCTAATGCAGCTACCTGGAGTAGTTCAATTTGGCAAATGGGTGTTGTTTTAGGTCCAGCATTTGCAGGATTTTCAATTCATTGGATTGGAGTTAATACTTCTATGGGAGTAGTCTTGGCAGGAGTTATTCTGTCTCTGTTAATACTTTTATTTATCAGAAGAAAACCAATTTTAAATCCCAAGATTGGTGAAAATATTTTTACAAGTCTTAAAGAAGGAGTTGCTTTTGTATACAACTCAAAAGCAATTTTAGGCGCAATTACTTTAGATATGGTTGCAGTATTATTTGGTGGCGCAATAGCGTTATTGCCTATTTACGCAACTGAAATAATTGAAATTCCAGTTGGAATGGAGCCCTCTGAGGTTTTTGGAGTTTTACGAGCTACACCAGCAGTTGGATCTTTAATCACAATGTTTATCGCCGCTTATATTCCAATTACTAAAAACGCTGGAAGTAAATTATTAATTGCAATTTTTGCGTTTGGGATATCTATAATCACATTTGGACTTTCTTCATTGTTTTGGATATCTGTCTTATCTCTATTTATTTATGGATTAACTGATGGAATTTCTATGGTAATAAGACAAACTATTCTTCAATTAAAAACTCCAGATCACCTAAGAGGAAGAGTAGCTTCAGTAAATTCTATTTTTGTTGGATCTTCAAATGAATTAGGTGCCTTTGAAAGCGGTTTGACAGCAAAATTAATGGGAACGGTTACCGCTGTAGTTTTTGGAGGCACCATCACAATGTTAACTGCAGTTGCAACAGCTTTTGTGTCTCCAAGTTTTAGAAAATTAGACTTAACTGAGGATGAAAAAAAGACTTAGTGTTTTAACAATTTCATTTCCTTGCCGTCAAATGAGCAATAGGTAAAATGACTTATCCAGTCTCCTAAATTAAAATACGTTGATGAATCTGATAATTTGATGTCTAGAGGTAAGTGTCGATGCCCAAAAACAAAATAATCATAATGATTATTTTCTAATTTATGTTTACAATATTTTGTTAACCACTCTTCATCATTACCTTTAAAAATTAAATCACTTTTGATTGATTTTTTTTTATTTTTTTGAGATAAGTATTGGCCAAATGGGATTCCAATATCAGGGTGAATCCATCTAAATAAAAATTGATAAAAAGGATTAGTAAAGATTTTTTTAAGTCGTTTAAAAGACTTGTCTTTAGGGCCAAGTCCATCACCATGACCTAAAAAAAACTTTTTATCATTTAAAATAAACTCTTTTGGATTAAAATGAACTTCTATATTGAGTTCTTCTTTAAAATAATCTCTAACCCACAGGTCATGATTTCCAACAAAAAAATGAATTTGAATTCCCATATCTGAAAGCTCTGCTAGCTTTCCAAATGTTCTAGTAAAGCCTTTTGGAATAACGGACTTATACTCAAACCAAAAGTCAAACAAATCTCCAAGTAAAAAAACAACTTGCGCATCAGATTTTATTTGATCAAGCCAAGAAACAAACTTTTTTTCTCTATCAATAGTTCTTTGAAAACTTGGGTTTCCAAGATGATTGTCAGAAGCAAAATATATTTTTTTATTTTTTTGTAAAACTATCAATTTAAAAGATTTTAATTATTGTCAGTTGAAACCCACTCAGCATAAGACGATTCGGTCTCTTGTAGCTTTAATGAATGTAGTTTTAAATTAATTGGTAATCTTTCATTAATTTTTGTTGCAAAATCGGCTATCATACATTCAGTTGTTGGTTGATAATCAACTAAAAGCACATTGTGCCCTTCATCTTGAAGAGTTTTAGCAAGTTTAACATGCGGTGTGTTTTTATTAAAAATAGTAGCATGATCAAACTTGTTTACAATTTCTTCTGTTACAATTCTTTTAAGGTCTGTAAAATCTATTACCATTCCAAATTTTGGATTTGTTTTATCAGTAATTGGAGTACCAATTACAGTTACAGATAATTTATAGCTGTGCCCATGAAGATTTTTACACTTTCCATCATAACCATGTAAAGCGTGTCCTGCTTCAAATGAAAATCGTTTCGTAATTCTTATTGTAGACATTCAATTAATTTTTATTCAAATTTACATTTTTTGAACAAGCGGGACACAAGTTTTATAGAATTTAATGATTAATGGAGCACCTCTAGCAATTATCCAGAGTGTAAAGGCCAAAAAGATTCCTTCTAATTTGTAGCCTAAATTATCTGTAATTAATAATGTTGGTATAAAAACAACAAAGGTAGAAAAAAGTAGTACGTTTCTAAGTTCTTTCATCCAACCTAACCCTTTAAATATTCCATCAAAAATAAATGCAATTGCACACAAAGGTTGCATTATTAAAACTATCCAGAAAACATTATAAAACTCTACTAAAACTATTTGTTCTTTAGTAAATATTATTCCTGAGTAGTTGTAAAATATCATGCCAATAGCAAATATCGACACCCCTAAAACTATTCCAATCAAGCTAAGTTTATAGGATAGTTCAATTAGTTTATTATAGGAATTTTCACCAAAGAATTTTCCTGAAAGAATTGTTCCAGCGCTTGAGTATCCATCTATTATAAAAGCCCCAAGAAACCATAAATTAATAGCAATTGTGTAGGCCGCAATAAATTCATCTCCATATCTTGCTGCAAAGGAGCTGCCAAAATATAGAGCAATGTTTAGAGCCAATGTTCTGATAATCAAATCAAAGAACATTAATAAGAAATCTTTTATTTTTTCATTAAAAGGAAGACTAAATTGTAATGTGATTTCAGTTTTTTTATACAATAAAAGAATAGCTAATCCAGCCATTGTTACTTGAGCTACTACACTAGCATAAGCAGCTCCGTATATATGCATAGGAGCTAAGACCCCTTCAATTCCATAAACTAATATTATATCTAATAATATATTTAATAAAGTTCCCACAATTGCAATTGACATTGGAGTAATTGTGTTTTGAAGTCCTCTAAAAATGCCAAAAATTCCTATTGTAATTAAAGTAAATGGAATTCCAATAACCCTTATTTTATAATAATCCACGCTATAGTCTAAGATTAGGCCTGATGCATTATAAAAACGAAATAAATTTTCAGCAAATGGATAAGTTATCCCGATAATTACGAGACTTAAAAATAAAATTATAAAAATAGCTTGAGAAGGTAGAGACTTAATTTCATCTACCTTTCTAGCACCTATAGCCTGAGAAACTATTGAAGCAATCACACTTCTCTTTTGCCCAAAAACCCAAACTAACATGGAAAGAAAAGTTCCAACAATTCCTACAGCACCAAGAGCTTCCATGGAATTGTAATTGACGTTTCCAACAATAGCTGTGTCAGTTATAGAAAGAATTGGTTCTGCAATTCCAGAAATTAAAGCTGGTATGGCAAGCTTATTTATTTGACTATATTTTAACAACTTCATAATATAAGTTCATAACAATAAAAAGGAAACTCACTTTGTTTAGGAAAAAAAATATTTCCTAATTTTTTATACCCTCTTTTTTGATAAAAAGATTGATTACGAGCATTTTTGGAAAAAGTGTCTAATCGAACCGAAAAATATTTATTATCTCTGGCAAAATCTTCAGCAAAAGACATCATTTCTTGGGCATAGCCCATTCTTTGATGGGATGGGCTTACAGCGAGTCTATGAACATAAATATTATTAGTGTTTTTTGTAAGCCACTTAACAGAATTATATTCTTTGTCCATAAAATCAGAAATACAAATACAGCCAATTATTTCCTTTTCCTTTGTAATTACATATAGCCAATTATTATTAACATCATTTTCAAATGCAGATAAGCTTGGGTAACTATCGTTCCATTGAAAGATGTTTTTTGATTCCATCAACTTAGCACAAGACCTAGTTATTTGTAAAAGTCTATTTAAGTCACTAGAATTTGCTTTACGTATCATTTTATAAAATCATAATTTTATGAAGCAATTTCTCCACGGTTTGGTTTAAGCTTATCTCTAAAATCTTTCATACTGCTTTTAAGGACTGTGAAATATACAATGTGATGATGTTCAGTTATTTTTTCATCCTCAAAATCAAAATATACAGAATTGTTTGTGTGTAAAAACTCAGTTAAATGAATTTTGTAATGCTTAGCTGTTTTTTCACAGTCAGGACCTCTAAAATCCCATATTAATCTAATTTTCTCTTCCAATTTTAAGGCTTTGGAATTTTAAACATGCTTTCTTTTGTAGTTCTTGTATACCAATCCCCGCCCATTCTCGCTACTAAATCTAACTTTTCACTGTCAATATCTCCTTTATTGTCTATAAACTTTTTGTCAATATGAATTTGAACAACTTTAGCTATAATCAATTGACCAGCTCCTCCTGATTCACCAAGGGAAATGATATCTTGAACTTTACACTCAAAAGAGATGGGAGATTCTAAAACTCGAGGAGGCTTAACTAGTAAAGATTTAACTTGAGTTAACCCAGTTTCAATAAATTCATTAACACCTTTTTCATATTCTACACTAGATTTAGACATTTGCTCTACAATTGGAAAGTTAACTACATTTATCACTACTTCTTTAGTTTCCATTGCATTTTCTAATGTATGTTTAGTAGTGTTGTCACGAACTCTTCTAGATGGAGAAAAGATTAGTATAGGTGGGTTCGAACTAAAAACATTAAAGTAGCTAAATGGACTTAAGTTTACATTACCATTACTATCAATTGTGCTTGCAAATGCAATAGGTCTAGGTGCAATTGAGGATAGGAGAATTTTGTGAAGCTTTTTTGTTTCAAGATTAATAGGATCTATAGATTTTATATTTTTCATAAAAATAATTTAAAGAGATTTTAGCAATTTAGTTTTTACCTCACCAAAACCAACCCTTATAGATCCTTTTTGGCAATATCCTCTCATTATAACCGTATCATTATCTTCAATAAATTTTCTAGAATCACCATTATTTAAACTCACAGGTTTTGAGCCAGCCCAAGATAATTCTAGCATTGATCCATAAGACTCAGCATCTTTTCCGCTTATAGTTCCTGAGGCCATCATATCACCTACATTCACATTACACCCATTGCTCGTGTGATGTGCTAATTGTTGACACATGTTCCAGTACATAAATTTAAAGTTTGACATACTTACTGTTTTTTCATTTTCTTTATCAGGCTTTATTAAAACCTCTAAATTTATATCATAATTCTTTGCTCCTTTTGTTTCTAAATGAGGTAGAACTTTAGGTTCTTGTTTTGGACCAGTAGTTTTAAATGGCTCAAGAGCTTCTAATGTTACTACCCAAGGTGAAATAGACGAAGCAAAACTTTTAGCTAAAAAAGGCCCCAATGGGATATACTCCCATTTTTGAATATCTCTAGCTGACCAATCATTAAACAATACTTTACCAAAAATAAAATCTTCAGCTTCATTAGTCGATACAGCCTCTCCTAATTTAGTGCTCTTTCCAATTATGAACCCCATTTCCAACTCAAAATCTACTCTTGCAGATTCTTGAAAAGATGGAGTTGTATTATCATTTAACATAACTTGACCTTTTGGCCTATATATGTCTTGTCCACTTAGAATAATTGAAGAAGCTCTGCCATGATATCCAACAGGGAGGTGTCTCCAGTTAGGAAGTAGAGCATTCTTAGGATCTCTAAACATTGTGCCAATATTAGTTGCATGTTCAATACTGGAGTAAAAATCTGTATAATCACCAATTTTCACTGGCATATGCATAGTAACATCCTTTT
>JABHBC010000208.1 GCA_018674025.1 Flavobacteriaceae bacterium | reverse complement strand
AGGAGTTCAACAAGCTTTACTTAAACTATTGGAAGGAACTATAGTCAATGTCCCTCCAAAAGGTGGAAGAAAACATCCTGATCAAAAATTTATCGAAGTAAATACTGAAAATATTTTATTTATTGCTGGTGGTGCGTTCTCTGGAATAGAGAGGTTTATTTCAAAAAGATTAAACATGGCTGCTATTGGCTATAAATCTTCAAAAGAAGAAGTTATTTTGAAAGAAAACTTACTTCAGTACATTAATCCAAAAGACTTAAAAGATTTTGGATTAATTCCTGAAATAATTGGAAGATTACCAGTAGTAACTTACATGAATCCCTTAGATAAAAAAGCTCTTAGAGCTATCTTAACCACTCCAAAAAACGCAATAATTAAGCAATTTGTAAAACTATTTGAAATGGATGATATCGATCTTCAATTTAGAGACCCTGCATTAGATTATATTGTTGAAAAAGCTATTGACTATAACTTAGGTGCGAGAGGTTTAAGATCACTGTGTGAAGAAATTTTAAATGATGCTATGTTTAATATGCCTGGTGGAGCAAGCAAGAAATTAGTAGTAACTAAATCTTATGCAGAAAAGCAACTATCTAGAATTAGCTTAAAAAAACTAAAAGCAGCATCCTAAGTATTGATTTTTAATAACTCCTCAATATATTCCCTAGAGTTAGATAGTCGTGGGATTTTATTTTGACCTCCTAACTTCTTTCTTTTTTTCATCCACTTGTAAAATACTCCTTTTTTACCAATGATAATTTCTGGCTTTTCTAAAGAAATATTATTATACCTCTTTGCTTCGTAATCTGAGTTTTCAGATTTTAAGAGTTCGTCAATTAGGCTTGATATCTCTTGCATGTTTGATGGAGGTTTTTTGAACTCAATTAACCATTGATGTCTTCCTTTTTCCTTTCCGTCCATAAACACAGGAGCAACCGTGTATTCAACAACTTCTAAATTCTTTTTTTTACATAAATTTTTAATTGCATTGTCACTGTTTTCAATAATAACTTCTTCACCAAATACATTTATAAAATGTTTTGTTCTTCCTGTTACTACTATTCTATAAGGGTTTAATGATTTAAATCGAATTGTATCACCAATTTTATATCTCCAAAGACCTGCGTTAGTAGTAATGACAATTGCATAGTTTTTATTTAGCTCTACTTGCGATAGATTAATAATTGTTTCGTTTTGGTAATCATCCATTGGAATAAATTCATAATAAATTCCATAATCTAACATCAATAAAAGGTCTTTTGAATCGTTAGAGTCTTGTACTGCAAAAAAACCTTCTGATGCATTGTATATTTCGTAATATTTTACTTTATCAGACTTGAGTATAGAGTTATACTGATTTAAATATGGATTAAAACTAACACCTCCGTGAAAATAGACTTCTAAATTTGGCCAAATTTCGTTAATAGAACTTTTATTTGTAATCTCTAATGTTCTATTTAGTAGGGTTAGCATCCATGATGGAACCCCTGCTAAACTTGTAACATTTTCTTTTATTGTTTCATTAATTATAGCGTCCATTTTATATTCCCAATCACTCATTAATGCAACTTTTTTTGTTGGGGTACTACTGAAATCAGCCCAGATTGGCATATTTTCAATTAAAATTGCAGATAGGTCACCATATATGCTACCATTCTCAGAATAGGTAGATTTGCTTCCTCCTAATCGAAGATTTTTTCCTTCAAACAATTTTGAGTTTTCATTATTGGATAGATAAAGACATAGTAAATCTTTATTTGCAGCATAATGACAATAATCTAAAGATTCCTGACTAATGGGAATGAATTTACTTTTAGAATTTGTAGTTCCACTAGATTTGGCAAACCATTTTATTTCAGTGTTCCAAAAAATATTTTTTTCTCCCTTTCTAGATCTTTCAATAATTTCTGAAATTTCTTCATAAGTACTAACTGGAACTCTTTCACAAAACTCTTTGTAACTCTTGATCGAGTCAAAATCATATAGTTTTCCGATTGAAGTATTTTTAGCTGTATTTAAGAGTTTTAACAGTAATTCATTTTGAACCTCGTTCGGATATTTTAAGAACAATTCTATTTGATGAATCCGTTTTTTTAGAAACCAAGAGGTTACTGTATTAATAAAAGGATTTACCATTTTTTCATATATTTATAGAATACTAAAATTAGTAATATTTTCATGAAATTTCAAGGTGTTATCAGAAAAATGCAGAGTGAGTTTAAAAGTCCTATAAAATATTATATGGAATTTGATGATGACTTTATTTGTCTTAATGATCTGCTTGATAAAGAAGTTTCAATTAAGTTTCTTCATTATTTTTGTTTAAGTTGTGAAAGAGAAAAAGAAATCTTTAGACAAGGATATTGTAAAAACTGTTTCTTTGAACAACCCCAGGCTGGAGATTGGATAATTAAACCAGAACTAAGTAAAGCCCATTTAAATATTGAAGATAGAGATCTAGATTATGAAAAAAGTGTTCAACTCCAACCACATATTGTTTACTTAGCTAATACAGGTCAAATTAAAGTTGGTGTAACTAGGAAGACTCAAGTTCCATTTAGGTGGATTGATCAGGGAGCCCATCAAGCAGTTGAACTAGTCGAGGTTCCAAATAGATATTTAGCTGGGATAACAGAAGTTGCTATAAAAGAGTTTATAAGCGATAAGACCAATTGGAGAAAAATGCTAACTAATGAATCTAATGAGCTTGATTTAATATCCTGTAAAGAAGATATTAAAAAACATATTCCCAATGAAGCTCTTGAATATTATATTCAAAGTAATAGCCAAACTGATATTAATTTCCCAGTAAAAGAATACCCAATTAAACCAATCACTCAAAAACTTATAAAAACACAAGAGATAAAAGGTACTTTAAAAGGAATTAAAGGTCAATACTTAATTTTTGAGGAAAACAAAGTTTTTAATGTTAGGTCTCACGAAGGTTTTGTTGTGGAAGTATCTTTTTAAAAAAAATCAATCTATATTAATTTCTTCATTTATTTTAAGATTAAACTTTCTTCTAAAAAAATATACTCCTAGGTATAAAAACGGAGTATCAATAAGAGCAATTATAACCTTAAATAAAAACCCAGAAATAAGTAAGCCCATAAACTGATCCCAGTTTAATACTTCAAATACACATAGCAAGAATGTAATGGTAAAAGTATCTACAAATTGTGAGAAAAAAGTTGAAAAATTATTTCTAAGCCAAAGCATTTTACCTTTGGTCAAGTTTTTCCAAAAATGATAAATATGAATATCTACAAATTGAGCAAAGAGGTAAGTTATCATGCTTGCAAATACAGCGATTATTGTACTTCCAAACACTTTCGAAAATAACTCATCACCAACAGGAGAATCAACAATAGCTGGAACAGAATCTGCAACTAAGATTATCAAAATTGAAAAAATAGATGCAAAAATACCAACAGTTACCATCTGATTAGCTTTTTGTTTGCCATAGATCTCACTAATTAAGTCTGTAATTAAAAAGGTGATAGGATAGGGTAGAATACCCACAGAAAGAATAAATAAATCGACTCCAAATATTTTTATATCAAATGGATGCCAATAAAAAAATTTTTGAAATATTAGGTTAGAAACAACTAAAGATGTGATAAATAAAGCCCCAAGAATTAGATATATTTTTTGTGCTAATATTTTATTTTTTGCTGTCATTAATCCAAAATATTAATTGAGGTAAATATAACATTTTGAATTTCTTTTTGTTTAATTTGTACCAATGAAATCTTTTAATAAATATCATATTTCTATTGGCTCTAATATAGGAGATAGGCTGCAAAACCTTCAGAATGCAATCGATTTAATCCATTTAGAAATATCTATCATATCCTCTATATCTCCTATATATAAAACAAAAGCTGTAGGTTTTAATGGGGATAATTTTTATAATATTTGTATTTCTTTTTTCTCAAATGATGACCCAAATAACCTGCTTCAATCTCTTCTCAATATTGAAGGAAAACTTGGCAGAACTAGAAATAATAAAAATGTCTATGAATCAAGAACAATCGATCTTGATATTATATTAATCGAGGACCAGATTATTAATAATAATTTATTAACCGTCCCTCACCCCTCTATGCATTTGCGTGAATTTGTTTTGGCCCCATTAAATGATATCGATCCAAATATAAATCACCCAATTTTAAATAAAAACTCTAATGAATTATTAAAGTCGTGTGAGAGTGGTGATGTGGAAAAACTGCGTGAAATTTTAACTAATCCAAAGGATCAATTTGATATTTCTAAGTTTAAATATATAGCTATTGAAGGAAATATAGGAGCTGGTAAAACTTCTCTT
>JABHBC010000001.1 GCA_018674025.1 Flavobacteriaceae bacterium | reverse complement strand
CTGATGAGTATTTGCCTGTGTTTTGGGAGAGAAACAATTTCCCAGGTGTAAAATATCTTTATAATGGAGAGGAAAGAATTTTCTTCAGTGGTCCTGAAGAAGGTGCTTTTGACTATGAAATGCTATTTGATAAAGAGAAGTTGTTAGAAGAAATTAAAAAGGAATATTAATGCTTTAAAGTCTTGGCAGCCACAATTTAAAAATGCTCATTTTGAATTTGTTAACGATAGCTTTAAGGCTGGAAGAAAGATTGAAAAAATGTCAAAAAGATGGTATAATGTTGTAAATCCAGATTTAATTTGCGAGCAGTATGGTGCTGATAGTTTAAGGTTATTTGAAATGTTTTTAGGTCCATTAGAACAGTATAAACCATGGAACACTGCAGGAATTTCAGGTGTACATAATTTTTTAAAAAAATTATGGAAACTTTACACGAACGATACCGGTATAAGAAATTTTAATTCAAAACCCTCAAAAGAAAATTTAAAAACATTACACACAGCAATTAAAAAAGTTGAAAATGATATTGAAAATTTCTCATTTAACACTCCAGTTTCGTGTTTTATGATTGCTGTTAATGAATTGACAGCTCAAAAATGCAATAGCAAAGAAATATTGGAGCCACTACTGATTTTATTATCGCCATATGTTCCTCATATCTGCGAAGAACTTTGGGAAATGTTGGGACACTCTAATTCAATTACTTTTGAATCATTTCCAATATTTGACTCTACTATGCTAGTTGAATCTACTAAAATTTATCCAATATCAATAAACGGTAAAGTTAAACTTAAGCTTGAGCTATCTTTAGAATTAAACAAAGAAGAAATTGAAAATGTTATTTTAGCGAACGCTGAGGTAATCTCAAAATTACAAGGTAAGCCTCCTAAAAGAGTAATTGTTATTCCTGGAAAAATAATTAATTTAGTTGTATGATAGCAGCTCTATTTTTTGTTAATATTATTTTTATAGCCATAGCTAAGTACATAAATACTGAAAATGCTAAATTTTTTCTGGCGGGATATAATACAATGTCAGATAAAGAACGAGAAAACTTTGATATAGTTAATTATTTGAAATTTTTTAAAAGTTTTTTTATAAAACTTGCTTTTTATTCAACTTTAATATTTGCAGTTACATATTTTACATATTCGGAAGAAATTGCGGCAATAGCTTGGTGTATTTCCTTAACGATACCTTGGCCTTATTTTATAATTAAATCTCAAAAGTATTCTAAATTCTAAATAGCAATTTGTCTATCAATTTGTTGATCTAAAGAAATATATGTTTCAGTTCTAGAAACACCATTAATGGTTTGAATTTTTTTATTTAATATTTGCATTAAATTTTCATTGTCTACACATAATATTTTTGTCAAAATACTCCAATTACCGGTTGTATAATGACACTCTAAAACTTCAGGAATATTTTTTAATTCTCGAACAACTGATGCGTTATCTCCAGCTTTTTCTAAATAAATTCCAATAAACGCCATAGTTTTATGTCCTAAAACTTTTGGATTAATTATAATTTTTGAACCCTCAATCAGTTCAGAATTTTCAAGTTTTCTTAGTCTTTGGTGAATTGCAGCACCAGAAACTCCAATTTTTTTTGCTATTTCTAAAATAGGGGTCCTTGCATTAGTCATTAGTGATCTAATGATTTCTTTATCTATGCCATCAATCGTAATTGTGTTATTTATGTTTTTCATAAAGTTTAGTCACTAATTGTATTAGTTTTGAGTTTGAAACGGAATTTCGTATTCATTAAATTCTATTCCATAGTCAATTAATTCCTTTAAGATTGGGTTATAAATAGCCTTGTTAACTGGAAGTTGTACTCCTTTTACTGTAATTTTAGAATTTAAAATTGCTAATGTTGCAATTGCTAATGGAAGCCCTACAGTTTTTGCCATTGCTGTATATGTTTGATCTTCACCAATACAAACCATATTTGAGTCAATTTGATATTTTTTGTTGTTTAGCTCGTAAATGAATTTATGAGTCATTACTATCATATCTTTATCATTAGGATCTAATGTCCAGCTTTTGCAAAGAATAAATTCTAATATTTGTGCGGGAGTTGCTTTGTCTATTGTAATAGTCTTTTGGCTACTGAATAAATCTATTTCTAATAATTTACTCCAAATAGGTTCTGATTCAGAAATGTTTAATAGTTTTTGTAATTTTAATTCAACCTTGTCTTTCGCGCTATATGGTAAAAATAAATCTACAAAATCTCTAAAAGTCATATCCATGCTATTTTCAATTGTATAGCTATCATCTGTCATTCCAAGTTGAACGAAAACATCCCAAGATTCACTAAAACCAACTTTTCTAATTGTACCTCTACATAGAGTTTTGATATCCTCTAATCCATAAATTTCTCTATATTTTAATGAGTCTCTATTAGCATATCCTTCAAAACTTCCATAATTTTTGACTTCTAATTTTTGATTTCTTTTAAAAAGTTTATTATAAGGTATATATTTATTGTGTCCTTGCTGAACGAATTTTGCGGGTCCACCTTGACCAGCAAGCACAACATTTCTAGGATTCCATGTAAATTTATAGTTCCATAAATTATTATCGGATTCTGGCGCAATTAATCCTCCTGTATAAGATTCAAATAAAGTAATTTTTGCATTTTTTTCTTTAATATGATCAATAACCTTCATTGCACTCATGTGGTCAATTCCAGGATCTAAACCAATTTCGTTCATAATTACTATGTCTTTTTCTATAGCCTTATTATTTAAAGCAAGCATTTCATCACTTATATATGACGCTGTCAACATGTTTTTACTGTGTTTAATACAGTCTTTTGCAACCATTAGGTGGAATCGAGCAGGTAGCATAGAAATTACAATATCAGCTGCGAGAATTTCTTTTGCTCTAGAAACGTTATCAAATACATCAAGTTTTAATGCTTTAGAATTAGAATGATTATTTAATAACGCTTTTGTTTTTGCAATATATTTATCTGCAATTATTATAAATAAATTTTCTTTTTCAGATTTACTTAATAGATATTTAATTAAGTAGGAAGAGGACTTTCCAGAACCAATAATTAGTATTTTTCTCATAAATATAAAAGTAATACTATAAATTTAATATTTTAATTTTTTAAGTCTTTATATAATTTGCTTTCTTAATAAATTCATACATTTGATAAGGTACATTTAAATAAAATAAATGAATTTAGATAATTACGGATTACACAAGTCTAATACTTTCTATCAAACACCAATAGATAAGTTACAAGAAATTATAGTTAATCAAAAACAGGGATTTATTGTTGATTCTGGAGCGTTAGCTATTTATACTGGTAAATTTACTGGAAGATCTCCAAAAGACAGATATATTGTTAAAGATAACATCACAAAAGACAAAGTATGGTGGGGTGATATTAACATTCCAATTGCTGAATCTTATTTTGAAAAATTATATTCAAAAATAACCAATTATTTATCTGGAAAAGAGTTGTATGTTAGAGACAGTTATGTTTGTTCATTAGAGTCTTCAAGACTTAATGTAAGAACAATCTGTGAATTACCTAGTAGTGATTTTTTTGCTAATAACATGTTTTTAAGGTTAGATAAAAAATCTGTTAAAAATTTTCAAGAAGACTGGCTATTAATAAATGCGCCAGGATTTAAATCTAATCCAAAAATTGATGGAACAAGAAGTGAAAATTTTGCTATAATAAATTTTTCAAAAAAAATTATAATTATAGGCGGAACAGGATATACAGGTGAAATAAAAAAATCTATTTTTTCTGTACTAAACTTTATCCTACCCGTTAATCATGATATTTTGCCTATGCATTGCAGTGCAAATGTAGGTAACGATGAGGATACTGCAATTTTCTTTGGTTTATCCGGGACCGGTAAGACAACACTTTCTGCTGATCCAAACAGGCAATTAGTAGGAGATGATGAGCATGGGTGGAGTAAAGATCAAGTTTTTAATTTTGAAGGAGGTTGTTATGCAAAAGTTATTAATCTAAATAAAGAAAGTGAACCAGATATTTATAAGGCTATTAAAAAAGGATCTCTTTTAGAAAACATTATTGCTGATAAAAATGGTAAAGTTGATTTTACGGACACTTCTATTACTCAAAATACCAGAGTTAGTTATCCAATTAATTTTATTGAAAATATCAAATATCCATCAATTGGTAGTACTCCTAAAAATATTTTTTTTCTAACAGCTGATGCTTTTGGTGTATTGCCTCCAATATCTAAACTATCATCTAGTCAAGCTGCTTATCATTTTATTTCAGGTTATACAAGTAAGGTAGCAGGAACTGAAGCTGGTGTAGTTGAACCACAACCATCTTTTTCAGCTTGTTTTGGAGCACCTTTTATGCCTTTACACCCTGCCGAATATGCACAAATGTTGATAAAAAAAATTAATGAGTCGGGAGTTAGAGTTTGGCTAGTCAATACTGGTTGGACAGGTGGTCCCTATGGAATAGGTAAAAGAATGGAGTTAAAATATACAAGAGCTATGATAAATGCTGCCTTAAGTGGTGATTTAGAGGAGGTTAACAAAGATAATTATCACATTCATTCTGTTTTTAATTTAAAACAGCCAAGAATTTGCCCAAATGTTCCCACTTCTGTTTTAAGTCCAAGAAAAACATGGAATGATGATATTAGTTATTATAAAACTGCTTATAAATTAGCAAACTCATTTGTAACTAATTTTAAACAGTTTGAATCATATTCAAATAATGAAATAATGTCAGGAGCTCCAAACGGTAAATAATATAATTTATTTTTTCTTGTTGACTTTTTTGATGTAATCATCAAGTGCCATAGTCATTGATGGAAATTTTTTAGAAGGGGCGGATATATCAACTACAAGACCATTTTCCTCACATGTTTTTTTAGTAATAGCTCCGAAAGCAGCAATTCTTGTATTTTTTTGTTTAAAATCTGGATAATTGTGCAGCAAAGATTGAATGCCAGTTGGACTGAAGAAAACTAAAATATCATAAGAAACATCTGCTAAATGTGACAAATCACTAATGACAGTTCTGTAAAATACAGATTGTCTCCAGTTAATTTCTAATTTGTTGAGTAATTTAGGAACTTCAGCTTTTAATTTGTCTGTTGTAGGAAGTAAGAATCGTTCAGTATTATACTTTTCAATTAAAGTGCAAAGATCAGCAAATTTTCTTTGACCCACATAAATTTTTCTTTTTCTGTAAACAACATATTTCTGTAAGTAAAAAGCTACTGCTTCAGATTGACAGAAATATTTCATAGAATCTGGAACCTTGTATCTCATTTTTTCGCAAACTCTGAAATAATGATCTACTGCATATCTACTAGTAAGAATAATTGCAGTAAACATTGTTAAATCTATTTTTTGAAGTCTAATTTCTTTTACTGAAACAGGTTTTACATGAATAAATGGTTCAAAATCAATTTTGATTTTTCTGCTTTTTTCTAATTCAAAAAAAGGAGAGTGAGGTATTGTAGGTTTAGTTTGAGAAACAAGAATAGTTTTAACTTTCATATAGTATACCTTTTTGACTTTGAAACTATATTAATTCATTTATAAAAAATAAAATAGGAACAATTTCAAGAGTGCAAAGATACAAAATAAAATAAAACATGTTTGATAATATTAAATTATCATTTAATCTAATCACTTTATAAAGACCAATTAGGTATAGTGAAATAACAAAAAATATAGTAATTTTTATAAATGTTATTGAGCCTGGAAAACTGTAAATTGATAATGAATTAAATAAAATTATAATTATCCCAATTAATTTATTGAAGCTGTTTTTTTGTAAATTAAAAGCAATAATGAATTTTCTAATATTGAATGACCAGCCTACTAATATTTCAAACAAGTATTTTGTGTAAATAAACACAGCAACAAAAAATAATGTTTTGAAAAATATTGATATATCAAAATTATTATTAGTACCAGATGGACTGTAAGACAAAAGAATGGAAATATATACACTCATCGAAATGAGATAATTTATGTTTAGTAGACTGTTAAAACTACTTAAAAAACTATTGTTGCTAGTACTAAATTTTAAAAATGAATTGTTTAAATAAATAAAAATAAATTGTTTGAATTTAGAGTTATTCAATGCCTTAGCAATTGTTACAATTATTATATTTAATAATATGATAATTGTAAATCCATCGAATAAAATATATTCTCTTATCATCAAAGCTAAATTATGAAGAATATTGTACAAAAATAATCTACTAAATAACTATTTTTACTAAAATAAGTATTCATGAAGGATGTTTTAATTATTATCCCAACATATAACGAAATTGAAAACATTGAAAACATTATTATTTCAACTATTAACTTATATCCAACAATAAACATTTTAATTGTTGATGATAACTCTCCAGATTTAACATTCAAAAAAGTAGAGGATTTAATGTTAAAATTTAAAGATCAATTATTTTTATTGAAAAGATTAAAAAAAGAAGGCCTTGGAACTGCATATGTAGCCGGTTTTAAATGGGCTTTAAAAAATAAATTTAATTATGTGTTCGAGATGGATGCAGACTTATCTCACAATCCTCAGGACATTAAAAGAATTTTAGAACCAATGTTGGAAAATAATTATGACATTTCTATTGGTTCAAGATACAAAAAAGGTATCAATGTTGTTAATTGGCCATTGAGCAGGATAATTTTATCTTACACTGCATCTTTATATGTTCGATTTATAACTAGGATGAAAATTAAAGACTCAACTTCAGGATATATATGTTATAAAAAATCAGTTTTAGAGTCAATTGATTTAGATAATATCAAATTTACAGGATATGCTTTTCAAATTGAAATGAAATATAAATCATATTTAAAAAATTTTAAAATAATTGAAGTGCCAATAATTTTCTCAGACAGAAAATTTGGTATTTCAAAATTAAATGGTAGTATAATTTCTGAGGCTATATTTGGAGTAATAGCAATGAGAATAAAAAAAATATTTAATATTAAATTTTAGATAATGAACCAGATTTTAATTAAAAATGCAAGAATAATTAATGAAGGTAAAATTATTAGTTCTGATATTTTTATCGAAAATGAAATGATAAAAGAAGTGTCTAAATCTATTAGTTTAAAATCATCATCTATTCAAATTATTGATGCTGAAAATAATTGCGTAATGCCTGGTGTCATTGACGACCAAGTACATTTTAGAGATCCTGGATTGACACACAAAGCT
>JABHBC010000207.1 GCA_018674025.1 Flavobacteriaceae bacterium | reverse complement strand
TATATTTAGGCCCAAACCAAAGATCGAAAATAATAATGCTAATCCAGAGGAAATAAATTAATAAAAAAACTATTTAAGTTTTTTCTTAATTTCTACCTGCTGAAATCCTTCAATAATATCACCTTCTTTCAAATCGTTGTAATTTTTTATTTGTATTCCACAATCATAGCCTTTGGCAACTTCCTTAACGTCATCTTTGAACCTTTTCAAAGAAGCTAGTTCACCAGAGTAAATTACAACTCCATCACGAATCAATCTAACACCACAGTTTCTAAATATTTTACCGGTGGTGACCATACAACCCGCAATAGTACCAATTTTTGAGATTTTGAAAGTCTCTCTGACTTCTGAAGTACCTGTTATTTCTTCTTTAAAGTCTGGAGACAACATTCCTTCCATTGCATCTTTCAAGTCATTAATAGCATCATATATTATTGAATAGATTCTGATGTCTATTTCTTCTTTATCCGCTATTTGTCTTGCATTTCCAGTAGGTCTGACATTAAACCCAATTATAATTGCATCTGAGGCAGATGCTAATAAAACATCACTTTCAGTTATGGCTCCAACTGCTTTGTGAATAATATTTACTTGAATTTCTTCAGTTGATAATTTCTGGAAGGAATCCGTTAAGGCTTCTACAGAACCATCTACATCTCCTTTAAGAATAATATTTAATTCTTTAAAGTCTCCTAATGCAATTCGTCTTCCAATTTCGTCAAGAGTAATATGTCTTTGTGTTCTAACAGATTGCTCCCTTTGCAATTGGGTTCTTTTAACTGCGATTTGCTTAGCTTCCCTTTCATCAGAAAATACAATAAATTTGTCACCAGCTTGGGGAGCTCCATCTAAACCAAGAATTGATATTGGAGATGAAGGGCCAGCAGTTTCAACAGTATTACCTCTTTCATCATGCATGGCTTTAACTTTACCACTATTTTTCCCAGCTAAAACGTAATCACCAATCTTTAATGTTCCAGTTTGAACTAAAATAGTAGAAACATAACCTCTTCCTTTATCTAAAAAGGCTTCAACAACTGTTCCTGAAGAAGCTCTATTAGGATTAGCCTTAAGCTCTAAAAGCTCTGCCTCTAATAATACTTTTTCTAGCAAGTCATCAACACCATCACCCTTTAGAGCAGATATATCATGAGACTGAATTTTACCTCCCCAATCTTCAACCAAAAGGTTCATTTGAGAAAGACCTTCTTTAATTTTATCAGGGTTGGCCGTAGGTCTATCAATTTTATTAATTGCAAAGACTATTGGAACTCCTGCTGCTTGAGCATGAGAGATAGCCTCTTTTGTTTGAGGCATTATATCATCGTCTGCAGCAATTACAATAATTGCTAAATCTGTTACTTGTGCTCCTCTGGCCCTCATTGCCGTAAATGCCTCATGCCCAGGAGTATCTAAAAAAGTTATTTTTTGTCCACTAGAGAGTTCTACACTGTATGCTCCGATATGTTGAGTAATACCACCTGATTCACCAGCAATAACATTTTCTTTTCTAATGTAATCCAACAGCGAAGTTTTACCATGATCAACATGTCCCATGACAGTAACAATTGGTGCTCTTGGTTTTAAATCTTCTTCATTATCTAGAATTTCTTCGATTGAATCTTCGATGTCTGCAGTAACAAACTCCACACTGTAACCAAATTCTTCAGCCACAATACTTAATGTTTCTGCATCCAATCGCTGGTTCATTGTAACCATCATTCCTAAGGTCATACAAGCTGAAATTATTTCAGTAACTGAGACATCCATCATTGTAGCAACCTCGCTAGCAGTGACAAATTCTGTCACTTTTAACAATTTACTTTCTGCCTCTACGTTCGCAAGCTCATCTTCTGTTTTTTGACGATGTTGGTCTCTTTTCTCTTTTCTGTATTTTGCACCCTTACCTTTTGAACTCTTGCCTTGAAGTTTTTCAAGTGTTTCTCTAACTTGTTTTTGAACTTCCTCTGCACTCGGTTCTTCTCTAGTAGAAGTGGTATTCTTTGGTTTGAAGTTAGATTTTTGAGCTGTTCTTTGACCTGGTTTTTGAGAAGTTTTTGCATTATCGTTAGGCTTACTAATTCTTCTTCTTTTTCTTTTTGAATTTGATGAAGATGGACTCTCTTTTTTCTTTTCAGATTTAAATTTTGATAAATCAATAGTTTCGCCAGTTGATTTGAGTCCAGATAACTTTTTATATTTAGTAGTAACCGTGTCAGATTCATCTTTACTATCTTGGTTACCAACATTAACATCTTTATTAACAACTTTTTCAGTTGTAGCAATAGATTTTTTGGGATCTATTATTACTTCATTTGGAGTCTTTTCATTTGTAACTGTTTTTTTAATCTCATTGGGTGAAGATTCTACAGAATCTTTACTTTTTACAGCTTTGTTTTTTGCTAAATTAGGCTGAAGGTCAATTTTTCCAACTTTTTTTACTTCTTTTAACTTCGAAGCAGCTGTTATGACTTTGGCATCTTCTTCTTTTTTCTTTAATAAAAGTTCAATTTCTGCCTCTCTTTTGATTCTAAGTGCTTCTTTTTCTTTGGATTTAGCCTCACCTAATTCTTTTGAAGCAACTTTTTTATTTGCATCAGTTTGAAATTCATCAGATAAAAGTTCATAAATCTCTAAAGAAATTTTGGTAGTTGGACGTTTTTCAATTTCAATACTTTTAGATTCAAGAAAATCTATAGCACGGTCTATTGAAATATTCAACTCCCTTAACACTTTATTTAATCTAATATTTTCAGCCATAAATTGGTTTAAATTATATTATCAATCTTCAAATTCTTCTTTAAGAATTCTAACTACCTCAACAATAGTCTCTTCTTCGAGATCAGTTCTTTTTACTAAGTCAACAACTTCCTGTTCCAGAACACTTTTTGCAGTATCCAAACCGGCCTTAGCAAGTTCATCAATTACCCATCCGTCAATTTCATCACTAAATTCTCTTAATTCTACATCTTCTTCTACTCCTTCTCTAAACACATCTATTTCATATCCAGTAATTTGACCTGCCAATCTAATATTATGACCACCACGTCCAATTGCTTTACTAACTTCTTCTGGTTTTAAAATTACTTCAGCTCTTTTGTTTTCTTCATCAATTTTGATAGAAGTAATTCTTGCTGGACTTAATGAACGAGTTATAAAAAGCTGAAGATTATTTGTGTAATTAATCACATCAATATTCTCATTACCTAACTCTCTAACAATTCCATGAATTCTAGACCCCTTCATACCAACACATGCTCCAACAGGATCTATTCTATCGTCGTATGAATCTACTGCTACTTTGGCTTTTTCGCCAGGGATTCTAACCACTTTCTTAACATTTATAAGACCATCAAATACCTCAGGAATTTCTTGTTCGAATAGTTTTTCTAAAAACAGAGGCGATGTCCTTGACATGACTATTGATGGTTTAGAACCTTTTAATTCAACACTTTCAATAACTCCTCTAATATTATCTCCCTTTCTAAAAAAATCAGATGGAATTTGTTTTTCTTTTGGCATTATAATTTCATTTCCTTCATCATCAAGTAATATGATAGCTCTATGTCTTATATGGTGAACTTCAGCTGTATAAATCTCGCCAACTAAATCTTTAAATTGCTTATAAATATTAGTATTATCGTGTTCATGAATTTTAGAAACTAAGTTTTGTCTTAATGCTAAAATAGCTCTTCTACCTAAGTCAATTAATTTAACTTCTTCTGAAACATCCTCACCAACTTCAAAATCAGGCTCTATTAATCTTGCTTCACTAAGCGATATTTCACCATTTTCATCTTCAATTTCACCATCAGCAACAACTACTCTATTTCTCCAAATCTCTAAATCTCCTTTGTCAGGATTAATTATAATATCAAAATTATCATCATCTCCAAACTTTCTTTTTAAGGCACTTCTAAAAACATCTTCTAAAATAGTCATTAGAGTTACTCTGTCAATTAATTTATCGTCTTTAAATTCAGAAAAAGACTCTATTAAGGCTATATTTTCCATAATATAATTTTAAAATTTAATTTTAACTTTTGCTTCGTTTATATCTTTATATAAAAGATTTATTTCTTTTTCAACAGTGACTTTACCTTTACCAATTTTTTTAGGTTCACGTTGTTTCCATTTTAGTTTAATCTCATCACTTGTTGCTTCAACTAATTTAGCCTCATAGTGATTATCATTAGTTTTAACTTGTAAAACTCTACCAATGTTTTTCACGAATTGTCTAGAAATAGTTAGTGCTGTAGAAGCTCCTGCTGAACTTACTTCAAGAGAAAAATCATATTCATCTCTGTCTATGTTGTGTTCAATGGCACGACTTATAAACATACAATCTTCTACCAAAACTCCTTTGTCTCCGTCGATAACAATTCTAATTTTATTACCAGACAAGATTTCAAAGTCTGTTAAAAAAAGATCTTCTCTTTCTAACAAACTTTTTTTAAGTAATTTTTCGACAATTGATTTAAACATAATGCTATAAAAAGAGGGGACTTTAGTCCCCTCATAATCATTAATAATAATTAAAGATGCAAATATACAAATTTAATTTTTATTCTTAATTACTTCCTTCAAGAAGAATGTAAATAAGGTTATCAGTTGGCCCACTAGGTTTCGAACCTAGACTCTTCTGCACCAAAAACAGACGTGTTACCAGTTACACCATAGGCCAATTGCTGAGCGTGCAAATTTATAATAATCTTTTATTTTAACAAGATTTTTTAAAAAATAAATTTTGATTAAAAAATTGTTAAAATAGATAGAGTATAAATTTTATAGTTAAATTTGGCTTTCAAAATATATTTATGAGTGATATTAGTTTTAAGAAATGGAATACTATTTTAGGATGGATGTGTTTTTTAATTGCGGCTAATGTATATGCTCTAACTGCAGAACCAACAGTTAGTTTTTGGGATGCCGGTGAATACATACTCTCAGCTTCCAAACTCAATGTTGGCCATCCACCTGGAGCTCCTCTTTTTCAAATGCTTGGTGCTTTTTTCTCGATATTTGCGATGGAGCCATCTCAAATTGGTTACATAATGAACTTAATGAGCGGTATTTCGAGTGCTTTCACAATATTGTTCATGTTTTGGTCAATTAGTTTATTGTTGTCAAAAGTATCTTCAAAAATTGATCTTAAAAAAAATAATAATTTCACAATACTAATAAGCTCTTTAGTGGCTAGTTTATCCTTTGTGTTTACTGATACCTTTTGGTTTAATGCGGTAGAAACAGAAGTTTATGCAATGGCAACACTTATAATGTCAGTATTATTTTATTTAGGTCTTAAATGGGAGCAAGAGATGCATCTGCCTAGAGGAAATAGATGGCTTATACTTATTAGTTTTATTGTGGGCCTTTCTTTCGGTGTTCATTTTATGGGACTTTTAACTATTCCGGCAATTGGATTAATATATTTTTTCAAGAATTATAAACCAATAACCTTAAGGAAATTTATTTTTGCTAATGTAGCGGTAGTTGGAATTCTAATGTTTGTCTTTAAACTTTTAGCTCCAAACATACTTAGATATTTTAGTGTCTTGGAAGTATTTTTTGTTAACTCCATTGGGCTACCTTTCAATTCAGGGTCTATAATAGCTGGATTATTATTAATTACATTTTTCTATTATTTATTAAATTACACAGTAAAAAATAACCTTAAAACATTAAATACAGTCACACTTTGTGTTTTATTTATTTTAATCGGTTTCTCTTCATGGATTATGCTTCCAATAAGAGCAAATTCAGATGTAGTAATTAATGAAAATGATCCATCTGACGCTAGACAATTATTAGCTTACTATAATCTTGAACAATATCCTAAAACACATTTATTTTATGGTCCACTATTCACTGATCAGTACTCTGGTTTAGATGAAGAAAATCCATACAAAGATGATAAGCCAAAATATGAAAAAGATTTAACTCAAAATAAATATGTAATAGTTAATAATTATAAGAATGCTAGTCAAAATTTTAACAGTGAACAAGCTTCTATACTTCCCAGAATGTGGAGCTCTGAACACGCTTCAAACTATCTTAGATATACAGGGTTTTTAGATTATGAGGTTAAAAGAAAATATAAAAATCAGCCAGAGGCAAAAGAATTAGTTGAACTAGTAAATGATTTTAAAAAAAGAACATATCAGGGGGACATAGATTATGATGAGCATCATAAATTTTTAAAATCTTATGGAACATATCTTGATATTGAAAAACCCTCTATAATTAGTAATGTAAAATATCTTATTCAATATCAACTCGGATACATGTATTGGAGGTATTTTATGTGGAATTTTAGTGGTCGCCAAGATGACATTCAAGGAAGAATGGATATGCATGGAAACTGGATTAGCGGAATTGATTTTGTTGATGAAATTCATTTAGGCTTAAGTCAAGAAAATTTGCCTATCGATGTTGCTGAAAACAAATCAAGGAATAAATATTATATGATCCCTTTTATAATTGGCTTGATTGGACTATATTTTTTATACAATAAAGACAAAGAACTGTTTTGGACTATGTTAGTGTTTTTTGTTTTTACAGGTATAGCAATCCAAGTTTACACTAATGTTAGGCCATTTGAACCTAGGGAAAGAGACTACTCAGTTGTGGGGTCATTTTATGTTTATTGTATTTGGATTGGTTTTGGAATATTTAGCTTAATTCGTTCTATCGAACAGCTTATTAATTCAAAATATATTAAATTTTTAACCATCCCAGTTTTTCTTTTAATATTACCCATAAATCTTGCTAGTAGTAACTGGGACGATCATGACCGTTCTGGAAGGTATACTGCACGTTCAATGGCACTCAAATATTTAGAATCTTGTGAACCAAATTCTATTTTATTTACAATTGGTGATAATGATACTTTCCCATTATGGTATTTACAAGAAATAGAGGGCATTAGAACTGATGTTCGTGTTTTAAACACCAGCCTTTTTAATACAGACTGGTATATTGATCAAATGAAAAGAAAGGCATATGAAAGTGACCCTATACCATCATCTTTATCTCATGAAAAATATAGATATGGAACTAGAGATTATATAATAAAAGAAGTTACCACTTTGGACACAATTGACATTAAGACATTCATTAAGTTTGTAACACAAGATGACAATAAGTATAAGTATAAAAACTTACTTCAAAAACAAGGTTACGAAACCAATTATATGAGAGAGCAAGATTTGAATGCAAATTATCTTCCCTCAGAAAGTATTCGAATCCCTGTCAACAAAGAATCTGTAATTAATAATAAAATTGTTGAAAGTAGCTTATCGGATGAAATTGTAGATGAAATAATAATTAAAATAAAAGGTCAAGCACTCTATAAAAACAGGTTAATGATGCTTGACATTATTGCTGAAAACAACTGGGAAAGACCAATTTATTTTACTGGTGGCTCATTTGGTGATGATGATTATTTATGGATGAAAGATTATTTACAATTAGAGGGGTTGTGCTATAAATTAGTCCCTATTAAAACTCCAATGGATCAATCCAACCCATATGAAATGGGTAGAGTTAACACAGAAAAAATGTACAATATGGTTAAAAATTGGGATTGGGGAACTAAAGGAAGTGCAAATGTATATTTTGATGTTGAATCAAGAAAAAATAGCATCACTTATAGAAGTAATATATCTAGGTTAGTTGATCAACTTATTTTAGAAAACAAGAATAAAAAAGCGGAGGAAATAATTGACATAGTGATTGAAAATATGCCTGTAAATATATTTGGATATTACACACTTCTTGAATCTTACATAAATTCATATTATAAACTTGATAATAAAGAAAAGGCTAGAAATTTATTTTCAGAAATTGCAAATAAATACAAAGAGAATCTATTTTATTTTAGCAAACTTAAAGACGAAAACAAAAATAGATATGCTGAAGAAATTTATACCGACATAGAAAGATACCGATCATTAGTAGGAGTGATTATTTCTTATGAAGAAGGTGAGTATTTAGAAAAACAAATGGAAGATTTTAATTCTTATTTAGAATTGTTTATTGGTAAAGAAGAATAAATTTTATAAGTATTCTTGAATTCGACCGATTAAAGTATTGGCATCTTCAACACCACTTTGTCTCCACTTCATTTCACCATTTTTATATATAATAAAAGTGGGAAGCCCCTTAATTCTAAGAGCCTCAGCTAAGTCATTGTTTTTATCTACATCTATTTTAATAACTTTAGCTTTATCGCCAATAGCAGCAGCAACATCCTTTATCACTGGATGCATCTCATTTGAGGTTTCATCCCATTGTGTGAAAAATTCGAGAAGTACAGGAATTTCCACATCGATTAACTCTCCAAATTTTGACATAACTTAAAGTTTTAAATCAATTAATGTTATACAAATATAACATTTCCATAGGATTATGCATTATTTGTTGATTTTAAGGTAATTACTGTAATTTCAGGCCACACTCCTAATCTACCTGGAACAGCAGTTGTTCCCAGGCCTCTGTTTACATTAAGATATCTATTTTTTTCTTTATAAATACCTGCCCAATATTTATACCTTAAGCTTACAGGACTCCATTTTATATAACCAGGAATTTCTATTCCAAACTGTCCACCATGAGTATGGCCACTAAGAGTTAATTGATAATTATCAATTCCATCTACAACTTTTTTCTGCCAATGCGTTGGATCATGACTTAATAGTATTTTAAAGTCTTCAGATTTGATTTTCTCAGACGCTTTAGACAAGTCTCCATATTTTCTAAACCCATTTCCCCAGTTTTCAACTCCTACAATAGCTATTTTTTGATTACCTCTTTTTATATAAACACTGTCATTTATTAACAAATTAAATCCCATATCTTTTTGATATTGCTTTATCGTGTTAAAGTTATCAGTTTTTTCTTTTACAGAGGACCACGATCGATAATCGCCGTAATCATGGTTTCCTAAAATAGAGTAAACACCATCTTTAGATTTAAGCTTCGAGAGTGTATTTATCCAGGGGATTAACTCTTTTGCCTCATTATTAACTAAATCACCTGTGAAGAAAATTACATTTGAGTTCTGAGAATTTATTAGTTTTACAGTGTGTTCTAAATTATCTATACTAGTAATATTTCCTGCATGAATATCACTAATTTGAGTTAATTGAAATCCGTCAAATGAGCTTGGAAGGTCATCAAAAAAAAGCGTGTATTTTAAAACCTTTATATTGTTTTTCCCCCAAATCATTCCAAAATTAAGACTAAAAAAAGGAAGTGATGCTAAACCTAACCCAAGCTTACTAATAAATTTTCTTCTCGATGGCAATTCAAATGATTTATTAAATCTAAATATTTTATTAATTGAGGCTATAATAAGTCTAAAGAAATCCTCACTAAAATTTAAAATTATTAGAATTAATTTTGGACTGTAAAAAGAAATTAATAAACCAAGGGCTAGTGTTCTGTAACTACCTTCATCCTGTATTTTATATTTATAAAAGAAATAAAAGACTATTAAAAATGAAATTGTAAAGTAAGAATATTTTACAATTCTGTTTTTGGTAATATTTTTTATTGATTGGTATGAATAATAATCAATAAAAACAACAAATAATAATAAGAAAATCCAGTTCATAATTGAATGTAAATATATACTTATAATTGTTGATGTTTAATTAAAATTTATTTAATAAAATGTTAAATATTCTTAATTGCTTTACTTATTTTAGACAACTAACAAATTTTTAAAAATTAATCTTAATGAAAAATCAAAACAACAATTCTGCATTAGCTACTTTAGTAAGCGTATTTTTTTTCTGGGGCTTTATAGGTGCTTCAAATGGAGTTTTTATTCCATTTTGCAAAGAATACTTTATGATAGATCAATTTCAATCTCAGCTTGTTGATTTTGCATTTTATGGAGCATATTACATTGGTGCTCTTGTGTTATTTATATTATCTAGTCAAAGGGAAAAGGATATTTTTAACAGTTGGGGATACAAAAAAGGGATTATCTACGGATTATTAATTTCAACTGTTGGTGCTCTAGTAATGTATCCAGCTATAAATGGAGCTGAACCTGGCCAAACTGAGGTGTTTTATTGGGTTCTACTAGCACTATTTATAGTAGGGTTAGGTTTTTCTCTACAACAAACTGGAGCGAATCCATTTGCAGTTTCTCTTGGAGATCCTAAATCGGGATCCTCAAGATTAAATCTTGCAGGAGGTGTTAATTCTTTTGGCACAACTATTGGACCTTTAGCAGTTGCATTTATAATTTTTGGAACCTTATCTGGCGAAGGAACTGCTGAGTTTTCAAAAATGCAAGGCTTATATCTTGGAGTAGCTGCTCTATTTATTTTATGTGCTGCAGTTTTTTACTTTTCAAAAAGTTTA
>JABHBC010000206.1 GCA_018674025.1 Flavobacteriaceae bacterium | reverse complement strand
TTTTATTTTTAAAATTATTTCTTTCCCACGTATCGTGTCTATTTCCAAATTTATTTTAAGTTTTAAATTAATTTATCCTTTAACAAAATTAATTCTTAAAAGTACAATGCTTAAACAGTTTTGTGGTGGTGAAAATGAGGATGATTGTAAGGAAATAATAAATGATTTAAACGCAAGACATGTATATTCTATTTTAGATTATTCGGTTGAAGGACTTGAAAATGAAGTTAGCTTTGATGAAACTGTTTCACGTACAATTAATTTGATAAAGTTAAATACAAACAATAATTTTCCATTTATTGTTTTTAAGCCTACTGGAATTGGTCGTTTTGATTTATATGATAAAATTTCATCTAATACTAACTTGTCTGATAAAGAAAATATTGAATGGTCAAAAGTAAAATTCAGATATGATGCAATTTGTAATGCTGCGCTAGCCAACAATGTTTCTGTATTGATAGATGCTGAGGAAAGCTGGATTCAATCAAGTGTTGATGAAATATATGAGAATTTAATTTTAAAGTATAATTCTAAAAAAGCTATTGTATATAATACTGTTCAATCCTATAGAATTGATCGTTTAGAATATATTGAAAAACTTTATCATTCTTTCTCAACATCAGATGTACATATAGGTATTAAATTAGTAAGAGGTGCTTACATGGAAAAAGAAAGAGAAAGGTCCAAAGTTTTCAATTATTTAGACCCTATTCATAAAACTAAAAAAGATACTGATGAAAGTTTTAATAATTGTATGACATTTATGTTTAAAAATGTTCAATTATTTTCTGTTTTTATAGGCAGTCATAATGAGGAAAGTAATTATTTAGCTTTAGAGCTTATAAATAAATATAATATTATAAAGGATAAGGTTTGGTTTAGTCAATTATATGGCATGAGTGATCATATTACTTACAATCTTTCCAATCAAGGATATAATGTGGCGAAATATCTACCCTTTGGCCCTTTTAAAGGGGTGATTCCTTACCTCTTTAGAAGAGCAGAGGAAAATACAGCTGTTGAAGGACAAACTTCAAGAGAGTTATTTCTTTATGCAAAAGAAATAAAAAGAAGGAATCATTCAAAGCTGTAATCAAAAACTTTAACTTCATTATTGCAATTCTCCAGACTAATTGAATAATTTTTTGTGCTTAATTTTTTTTCAATTACATATATCTTACAGCTGTCAAGTTTAGTATTACTTTTAGAAAAGTTTACATTGCCATTTTTCAATATATCTTGAACCTGACTTGCTGTAATAATATTTTTAGCAAATGCTGTATGAAGTTTATTTGAATAATGAACATTCTTACTATTTACATCATTTATAACTCTAGCATCAGGCATATAAGGAAATTTTGTGTTTTTTTTATCCCATATAAAAATCAAAATACAAATACCAATCAAAAATCCACCCATAAAATAAATTAGTCTATTGCTTAATTTCATAATATATTGTTTATCTCGTTATATTTTATATCAAGTATTTGACTTATAATTAGGTTTGTACTCAATCCGTTATATAAGTAAACACCTTTTTTAAAAGAATTATTATTTCTTATAAAATTTTCAAAACTTCCAAATTTAACAGACTTAATTAAGTAGGGGGTTATAATATTACTTAAACATAAAGATGAAGTTCTTGAATATCTTGAAGGTATATTTGGAACACAATAATGTATTACATTATGTTTTTCAAAGGTAGGTTTATCATGAGTTGTTAATTCACTTGTTTCAAAAGTTCCGCCGGTATCAATACTTACATCAATAATAATGGCTCCTTTTTTCATTTTCATTACCATATCTTCAGAAATTATAGATTCTGAACTAGTACTACTTTTAATAGATCCTATAGCAACATCACATCTCATTAATGCTTTTGAAAGTTGTTTTTTTTGTATTGTTGAACTGTAAATAGGATTGGTAATCAATTTTTGAATTTTATTTAATTTAAAAATTGAGTTACTAAAAACCTTTACTCTAGCACCTAATTTTGAGGCAGCTAATGTTGCTGACTCAGCTATCTTATCAGAACCAATAACAACAATTTCTGTCGGAGGAACTCCACTTATATTACCTAAAAACAGTCCCTTGCCGTTCGTATTTACATTTGACATTAGTTCAGAAGATATTAAGACTGCTGCTTGACCTGTAATAACACCTAATTGATCTGCAACAGGGAAATATCCATAATCTTCTTCTATAAATTCAAAAGCAATGCAGGTTATCTTTTTTTTAATAAGTTTAGTAAGATATGAAGCGGATTGTTTTTTTAGTTCTAAAGCAGATATTAAAATTGAATTTGGTTTGATTAAATTAATTTCAATATCAGTTAAAGGGGCGATTTTTAAAATTACAGGACATTTATATACTTTTTCTTTAGAATCTACAATTTCGGCACCAGCTTCTGAGTAATCTAAATCTGAAAAGTTAGAGCCTATTCCTGCTCCTGATTCTATAAATATTTTATAGTCGTTCATCACAAGATAATTAACAGAATCAGGTGTTAAACAAATTCTTTTTTCATTGATATCATCTTCCTTTGGAACTCCAATTATAAATTCTTTTTTTATTTGTTTAAGCTCTAACCTTTCCTCTTGCGGTAAAAGTTGTTCTTTACTAAATGGATAATCTATTTTATTCATTTAAATCTATTTCAATTGTTCTATTATTTCCATCAGACAACTTAAAATTAATATAATTTATATTACTAGGTATTAAATTTGGTATTTTTTCTGCCCATTCTAAAAAGCACCAATTATTATTCGACATATAATCCTCAACACCTATATCAAGAGCTTCAAATTCATTTTCGATTCTGTAAAAATCAAAATGAAATATAGTTGATCCATTTAGTTTATATTCATTAACTATGGAAAATGTTGGACTAGATACATTATCTGTACTGCCTAATCTATTTACTAATGCTTTTATTAACGTTGTCTTACCTGAACCCATAACCCCATTAAAAAGTAAAGTTTTACTAGTCGTATTTTTAATTATAAAATCAACTGCTAGACTTATGTCTTTTAAATTATAGTTTAATACTTTATTCATGATTACTTAGGATCTAATACAACATATGGGATAATCATTTCTTCCATCGAAATACCTCCATGCTGATAGGTATCTTTAAAATATGAAACATAATGATTAAAATTATTTGGATAAGCAAAGAAGCTTTCATTTTTTGCAAAAATAAATGGACTATTAATTGAAACAGATGGTAGACCAATTTTATTTGGCTCCATAAAAGAAATTACTTCTTTATAATTGAATGATAAGCTTTTACCTGTTTTATATCTAAGATTTGAGCTTAAATCTTTGTTTCCAATCACTTTTGTTGGATTTTTCACGTTTATAGTACCATGGTCTGTAGTTATTATTAATTTAAAATTTAGTTCTGCAGCTTGTTTTATTATTCCCATTAAAGGAGAATTGTTAAACCAACTGGCTGTTAATGATCTATAACTTTTATCATTGGAGGCTAATTCTTTAATCATCTCCATTTCAGTTTTAGAATGAGATAACATATCAACAAAATTATAGACTAATGTAATTAAATCATTCTCAGATTTTGATTTAAATTCCTCTTCTAGTTTTTTTCCATTTTTTAAATTAGTTATTTTAATGTATTCATTTTTTAAGTTAGACAATCCCAATAACTTTAAGTTTTCTTGTAGCAATTCATTTTCATAAAGATTTTTACCTCCATCTTCATGATCAAATTTCCAATATTGAGGAAATTTATTTTTAATATCTAACGGCATTAAGCCTGAAAATAAAGCATTTCTAGCGTATTGAGTAGCTGTTGGTAGAATACTAAAATATGGCTCTTCCAATTGCTTGTTGTAATATTTCAAAATATAAGGCTCTATGATTTTCCATTGGTCATATCTTAAATTGTCAATAACAACAAATAAAGTTTTTTGAGTTGATGATATGTCCTTTGTCAATCTATTAGAAATTAGATTATTTGAAAGTATTGGCTTGTCCTCAAAACCATTAATCCAATTTTCATAATTATTGTCTATAAATTTCGAAAAGGAACTATTGCATTCGTTTTTTTGAGAGATTAATATCTCTTCCATCGTAGATTCACCTGTCTCATTTAATTGAAGTTCCCAGTATATTAGTTTTAAATAAAGATTAACCCAATCGTGATAAGTGCTTGCAAAAGATAAATCATTTGAAATTTTCCTAAATTCTTGTTGGTAATTTATTAGGGTTCTTTCAGAAACTAATTTAGAAAGTGATAAAGCTTTTTTTAAACTTAATAATATTTGGTTAGGGTTAACTGGTTTAATCAAATAATCAGAAATTTT
>JABHBC010000205.1 GCA_018674025.1 Flavobacteriaceae bacterium | reverse complement strand
TGTAGTTTATTTGTCTTTATTTCATTTTATGTCTTTATAATAAAAATGATGTTATATCATTAATTTTTAATGATTTAGGTGTTTTTGAGATTAAATGAAATAAAGTAATTTCTTCCTGGAGGTACCACACTCTAAACTAAACCCTATCCTATTTGGATAGGGTTTTTTATTTTAAGTTTATAAAAAAACTGTTAATTGTGAATAAAATTACGAAATCGATTTCGTTTAATAAATGAAAAATAAATACTTTAGCCACACAAACAAAAAAACATTATGTCTACAAAAAATAATTATGAAAATGAACTCTATATCGAATCAGAAATTAGAAAAACAACTACAGAGTTTATTAACATTGTTCACGATTTGTGGTATGACAAATCGATAGAGTTAGTGCTATTTAGAAACTCTTTAATTGATAAAAGAGCTAGCGAGGTATTAAATTTAGTTTCTTATAGTAAGAAGTTTGTAAACAAACCTATCTTAATTACCGATATTTTAGAAATTTCTCAACATATAAGTAATTTAGATTTACCACCCTCTAAATTAGATATAGGAAAGTTAGTTTATGAGTATTATTCAGAAGGAAATATTGATAAAAAAACATTTATTCATAATCAGCTTTCAGACATAAAAAATACAAAGACTCAAACACCCAAAGATGTCATACTTTATGGCTTTGGAAGAATTGGAAGACTATTAACTAGAGAGTTAATGGTTCAAATTGGAGCGGGATCTCAACTACGCTTGCGAGCAATTGTAACCAGAGGCGAAATAAATCAATCTGTCTTAGAAAAAAGAGCATCACTGTTAAGGATAGATTCTGTTCATGGTGATTTTTTAGGAACTGTTGAAATAAATGCAGAAAAAAATGCACTAATAATTAATGGAACTACAGTTTATATGATTTCTGCTTCAAAACCTGAAGATATTGATTATACAAAATATCAAATCAATGATGCATTAGTGATTGATAACACAGGTGCTTTTAGAGATTTTGAAGAATTAAATAGACATTTATCTTCAAATGGAGTTACTAAGGTTTTATTAACTGCACCTGGAAAAGGAATTCCTAACATTGTTCATGGTGTAAATCATAAAAATCATAAACCAGAGCTTAATAACATATATTCAGCTGCATCTTGTACTACTAATGCTATAACGCCAGTTTTAAAGGTAATCGAAGATGAATTTGGAATAAAAAAAGGACATATTGAAACAATTCACGCTTATACAAATGATCAAAATTTAGTAGATAATATGCATAGCAAACATAGAAGAGGAAGGGCAGCGGCACTAAATATGGTGATTACTGAAACAGGTGCAGCTAAAGCAGTATCAAAGGCATTACCAATACTCAAAGGTAAATTAACTTCTAATGCTGTTAGAGTTCCTGTACCAAACGGATCTTTAGCAATTTTGAATTTACAGTTACACAAATCAACAACTAAAGAAAGATTTAATTCAATCATGAAAAAACATGCTCTTGATGGAGATTTAGTTGAACAAATTAAATATTCAATTAATAAAGAATTAGTCTCTTCTGATATAATTGGCACAACAGCTCCATCCATTTTTGATAGTGAAGCCACAATTACAGATGATGAAACAGTTGTTATATATGTTTGGTATGACAATGAATATGGATATTCACATCAAGTAATTCGTTTGGCTAAATATATTTCAAACGTAAGAAGATATACTTATTACTAATGAGTTTGAAAACTATAATTTTAATAATATTATTTGTCTGGGGTGCACCAAGCACTTATTTTAGAAGTAAATTCAGAAAAATTGTTTACAAAACTGATGATTGGAAAATAAATATCAAACCATTATTTATTAAAGAAATTAAAGGTTTAATTTTTAATATCTACCCTGAAAATTCTAAATATTTAAAAATAAGAAAATATTATAGTTTCTATTTAATGATTTACTTAATGTTATTTGTTGTTTATCTGTGCCTTGAATAACTTGAGGACAAATATTTTTTTATATATTACAAAAAATAGTTTTTTTATGGATTCTACCTTTGCAATTGATTTTTTTTCTGAAGAATGGATCAGAAACGCTACAATAACTGCATTTTTAGTTTTTCTCTATTTTTACCTTCTATCCAAAATTAAAAATGAAAATTTAGAATTGTTTTTTAAAGTTAGTGCTCTTATCATATTTAGTATGACATTAACATATCATATCATCCTTTTAACAAGTGGATCTTGGACGTTAAAGGAAGATCTTCCTTTACATCTTTGTAGTGTTTCTGCTATTATATGCTGCATAATTTTCTTTGTGAAGAAAAAACAATTTTTATTTGAATTTTTATTTTACTGTGGAATCATCGGAGGGTTTATTTCTATACTTACTCCTCAAATTACAATGTATGATGGTAATTATTTTTTTTATATAATGTTTTACTTTAAACATGCTTCAATCATAGTGATTCCAATAGCAATCATGTATCGAATGAAAATGGAATTGAGAAAATATTCTTGGTTAAAAACGTTTGCTGGAATCAATATATTATTAGCTATTGTTATGCCCGTTAATGCCGCACTTGGATCAAACTATCTGTATGTTGCTAAGCCTCCAATAGCAAAAAACCCTTTAATTTTAGG
>JABHBC010000204.1 GCA_018674025.1 Flavobacteriaceae bacterium | reverse complement strand
TCTCAAGAATTTAATGCTGGGATTTCTGCAGGCATTAGTACAAATCAGGTCTCTGGAGATAATCTAGCAGGTTTTAATAAGGCGGGTATAATTTTAGGTGGTTTTGTAAATAGAAAAATTAATAATTTATTGATGGTTCAAATGGAGATTATTTATATTCAAAAGGGAAGTTCCAATCCAAATCAGAATGTAAATAATTTAGCTAATATACATTTAGACTATATTGAAATTCCATTGTTAGCTATTATTAAAAATTCAGAAAAAATCTACCTTGAAGGTGGCATTCATTGTTCAGCATTAATTGATGGATACTACCAAGATATGTATGGTAAATTAGAAAACCAAACAAGTTTTGATAGTTTTGAGTTAGGTGCAATTATTGGAATATCATATAATTTAAGTTCAAAAATTTCTCTAAATACAAGATTAAGCAACTCTATTATTCCTATTGCCGAACATGCCTCTGGACAAACTTATAAATTCAATAAGGGGAAGTATAATACTGGTTTAAACTTTATATTAAAATATCAAATCTAAAATGAAAAAGAATAAAATTATAGTGGCAATAACTGGAGCAAGTGGCGCTATATATGCAAAAGTTTTATTAGACAAAATTCAAGCACTTCATGATCAAATTGATGAGGTTGGTATTATCATGTCAGATAATGCAAAATATGTTTGGAGAACAGAACTGGATAATGAAAACTATAATAAATACTCGTTCAAGTTCTACGAAAAAATGGATTTTGAAGCTCCATTTGCCTCAGGATCTGCTAAATACAATACCATGATAGTTTGTCCATGCTCTATGGGTACAATGGGAAGAATATCAAGCGGTATATCTAATGATTTAACCACTAGAGCAGCAGATGTTATTTTAAAAGAAAGAAGAAATCTAATATTGGTCGCAAGGGAAGCACCATATAGTTTAATTCATATAAATAATATGAAAACTATTACCGAAGCAGGAGGAATTATATGTCCTGCTACTCCATCCTACTACAGTAAACCAACAGATTTTGAAGAACTCACTGCAACTGTAGTTGATAGAGTACTAGACCTTTGTGGCTTTGAATTTAACAAGTATTCTTGGGGAGAAGACAATAAATAAAATATGATTTAGTTATATAAATATGGAAAAACTAAAATACACTTCTATTGCTATAACAAGCCTAGGTGTATTATTCAAAACAATGCATTGGCCTTTCGCAGGATATTTATATACAATAGGTTTTTCTTTAGTTATTGTTTATTGTTTAATTAAAATCTTTAAATCATAATGCTAAAATTTTGCAAGTCAGTTCTTGAGAAGGTAAGCTTTGACCCTCAACTTTTTAGAAAAGAACTTATGAAAGCCACGAGATGGCTAAATAAAAAAGAATTGTCTAAATTAAAAGTATGGGCACTTGGATGCTTTTCCCATTATAAGCAAACTATTCAAGAAGTATTTGATTCTTTATCTTAAAAAAGATTACTTTGATTGGTAGACTTTACTCTCCCTAGGTGCTTAAAGGCTAGATCAGTTGCTTGTCTTCCTCTTGGAGTTCTCATTAGATAACCCTCTTTAATTAAAAAGGGTTCGTAAACTTCTTCAATAGTACCCGCCTGCTCCCCTACAGCAGTTGCAATAGTTGTTAAACCTACAGGGCCACCTTTAAATTTGTCAATAATTGCCGATAATATCCTATTGTCCATATCATCTAAACCATTTTCATCTACATTTAAAGCATTAAGAGCATATTTAGTTATTTCTGTATCTATATTCCCATCACCTTTAATTTGAGCAAAATCTCTCACTCTTCTTAAAAGCGCATTAGCTATTCTTGGTGTACCTCTTGATCTACCTGCAATTTCAGACGCAGCACTAGAAGAAATACTAACATCTAATATTGATGATGAACGATTAATTATTTCTGAAAGTAACTCTGTACCGTAATATTCTAAACGAGAATTAATTCCAAAACGAGCCCTAAGCGGAGAGGTTAATAAACCTGATCTTGTTGTAGCACCAATTAAAGTAAATGAGTTTAGCTTTATTTGAACAGTACGAGCATTTGGACCTGATTCTATCATAATATCGATTTGATAATCTTCCATAGCGGAATACAAATATTCTTCTACAATTGGATTTAATCGATGTATTTCATCAATA